>CAJWLI010000176.1 GCA_913043075.1 uncultured Gammaproteobacteria bacterium | reverse complement strand
CCAGCCCAGCAAATAGAAGCAAAAGAGCTCTTGCTGAGGGTAGACACGAAAAGCGATTGATGCGAATAGCTCTGATTGTTTCCTATAGCGGCGAAAATTATCATGGTTGGCAGAGTCAGCGAGAGCCGATTCGAACTATTCAAGATGAGCTTACCGCTGCGGTCAGCTCTGTCGCCCATTCTCCCGTGAGATTAATCTGCGCTGGGAGAACTGATTCCAGGGTTCATGCTACAAAACAGGTTGTCCACTTTGATACGAAGTCTATCCGTTCTCAGAGAGCTTGGGTTCGAGGTGTTAACACGTATTTGAGCCAAGAAATTGCGGTGGAGGATGCTCTCTCTGTGCCGGTAGAATTTGATGCTAGGAAATCTGCTTTATCGAGGAGATACATTTATTTGATAAGTAACAGAAAGAATCCTCCGCCATTGATGAGACAATACTTCGCCCATGAGTCGAGGTATCTGAACTGTGATGCTATGCACGAGGCCGGACAGAATTTGTTGGGAGAGAATGACTTTACCAGTTTTAGAGCTTCGAACTGCCAATCTTTATCCCCAATGAGAAATTTAATGGAACTTACGGTCTCTCGAATAAATGATATTGTTCTGATCGATATCACGGCTAATGCCTTTCTTCAGCACATGGTCAGGAACATATCAGGAGCTTTGATTGAAGTGGGTTTGAACAGAAAGCCCAGTTTTTGGCTCAAAGAGCTTTTACATCTGAAAAACAGAAATTTAGCTGCGCGAACTGCCTCCCCGAACGGACTTTTTCTGGTTGACGTAACTTACCCAAAATCAATGGGAATACCTGTTGGACCTAACAGCCCCCATGTTTTTCAACTGTTCGTTTAATATTAGGTGACTTCCCTTCCTTTTGTTACCATCTCTACTCTCGGTTTAGGCTAAATGAAATATGGCCAGGACGAAAATCAAGGTCTGTGGAGTAACGAGCGTTGAAGATGCGAAGTTAGTATGTTCGTCTGGTGTAGACGCAATAGGACTTAATTTCTATTCAGAAAGTAAGCGTGGGCTTACAGTAAGTGAGGGTTCTGCTATTGAGGTTTCTCTTCCTCCTTTTGTGTCAAAGGTCGGGGTGTTCGTGAATCCAAATCAGAGCCTTGTTAATAAAGCACTAGAGACAATTTCTTTCGACTTTCTCCAGTTTCATGGCAGTGAGTCAGTTTCATTTTGTGAATCTTTCAGCCTTCCTTACATTAAAGCGATTCCAGCACAAAATTCTGAACAAATACTGCAGGATTTAGGGAATTATAATTCCGCGTCTGCTATTTTGCTTGATACAAAAGTTGGGGCTCGTTTTGGCGGGACTGGCGAGCCTTTTGATTGGAAGATTGCTCCTGAAACTAAACTCCCGTTAATTGTTGCTGGTGGCCTTAATCCACAAAATGTTTTTGAAGCGGTATCTTTGATGAGACCTTTTGCCGTAGATGTCAGTAGTGGCGTCGAAAAAGAGTCAATCCAAAAAGATTTTCAGAAGATGAGAGAATTTGTTGAACAGGTGCGCTTAGCAGACGAGACTTTTAATGAAAAAGGGTAGAGATTCGAATTTCTCAGCTTTTTGTGATCATTTAGATGATTTTTGCGGAGATAAAAGAAAAGGGCTTTAAAAATTTAAACGGTTAACTTGTCTCGAATGGGAGATAAAGCTATCCCTAATTAGCGTAACTTAACAGATGAAGATATAGTTTATGTCTAGACTCTCCAGGACCCTTTCGAAATTAAAGAGACAAAAAAAGAAGTCCTTGGTAACTTTCCTCGTCGCAGGAGATCCAAACTTGGACCAATCTCTTGATTTAATGACCAGTATGGCTGAGTCTGGAGTGGATGTTATTGAACTGGGAGTGCCTGTTTCCGATCCAGAAGCTGAAGGTCCGGTCATTAAAAAAGCCCATGAACGAGCCCTCCGAAAAGACATCTCGTTAAACTCAATCTTCGATTTAGTGACACGTTTCAGGGAAACCAATTCAGCCACGCCAGTTATACTGATGGGGTATATGGAGTCCTTGGAAACAATCGGTTTCGAGGATTTTTCTAGGAATGCGGCGGACGCCGGAGTTGATGGAATAATCCTAGTAGATTTGCGCCCCGAGGAGTCATCTATTCTTAGATCTTATCTTGATTTGTACGATGTAGAACTCGTTTTTTTGATCTCGCCAACAACGACGGAAGTTCGATCAAAGTTTATTTGTGAAACTTCCCAGGGCTTTGTCTACTGTGTTTCTATGAAGGGAACCACTGGTCAGAGAGGGGTAGATGTCGCTGAGGTTAAATCGAGAGTAGAACTATTAAGGCCAATCACACCGTTACCTGTTCTCGTCGGGTTTGGTATCAGCTCATCAAAGGTTGCCCAAAGCATTGGTTCTTTTGCAGATGGAGTGATAATAGGATCTGTGCTAGTTGATTTAATAGATAAAAATAGTCAGTTGCCAGCTGTGATGTTAGATGAGGTAAGTCGCTTCATTTCTGGAGTCAGAGTTGCACTAGATGGATGATCAAGGCAATTTAGCTTCCTGGTTAAGCAAGATCGAGTCCTCTCATTTCAAAAGCTGGGATTTAGGACTTGACCGCGTGACAGCTGTAGGGAAACAGCTAGGGGTTCTTAAGCCAGCGCCAATCGTTGTGCTCGTAGCGGGGACGAACGGCAAAGGTTCTACTTGCGAATATCTTTCGGAATTCGGTATCCGAAATGGACTTAAAGTCGGGAAGTCTACTTCTCCTCATTTTTTCGAGTTTAATGAGCGAATACAGATAGACAACGAACCGCTGGCCGATGAGAAAATCATCAGCGCTTTTAAGCTAATAGAAGAAAGAAGAGGGGCTATTTCCCTCACCTATTTTGAGTTTTCAGCACTTGCCGCTATGGTTTGTTTCCTGTGGGAAAGGGTTGACGTAGCAATTTTGGAGATAGGTCTAGGGGGAAGGCTTGACGCTATGAATATTGTTGAACCTGATCTTTCTATAATTACCTCAATTGCCATAGATCACGAGGCTTGGTTGGGAAGCACGCGAAATGAAATTGGGAGAGAAAAAGCAGGAATAATGAGAGCCGGCAAGGTTTGTATTTTGGGAGATACTGACCCGCCGCAAACCATCATCGGCTATGCTGACCAGCTAGGTGCCCCGCTTTTAAGGTTAGGAGCCGACTTTAAACTTTTTGCCGGACAGGTGAGTTTGTCCAGGGAGAGTTTCTCTGCAGCTTGCGAGGCTGCTCGAGTTCTTGAGTGGGACCTGACGGATAGAAACGATATCGCTAGAAATACCAGTTTATTAGGAAGGAAAACCTGGTTGCATAAAAAATGCCCGATATTGTTAGATGTCGCACATAATCCGAGCGCGATCGCTAGACTCAACGAATACATTTCAGCGGCTAAACCCATCGGCAAGATTCACGCTATATTAGGAATTTATCGAGACAAAGATATTCAAGGAGTAATTGAGGGGATCCGATCCGTTGTCGATTTTTGGCATTTAATCGACGATGAAGATTCTCGGATTCTGCCGGTCTCCGAATTACTTAGCTTCCTCTCAAAACCCGAGAGATCCAAGGCAACAACATATGATAATATTAGTCTGCCGTTTGCTGCTGTCGAAAAAAAGGTCTCAAATGAAGATTTAATCGTAGTTTTC
>CAJWLI010000175.1 GCA_913043075.1 uncultured Gammaproteobacteria bacterium | reverse complement strand
TGACTCGCGGCAGAGTTACCCAGAACTTTACTTTTAATTAAAAATTCTTCAGCCAAGGTGTCTTCTCCCAGGGCTTCATAGATCCTTCCCTTAAAGAGCGGTAGAAGCGAATTCTCTGAATGAATTTTCGACCAACGTGTTAAATTGTTTAATTTCTCTCGGTCTTTCGTTGAGATCTCAAAATAGCAATTTATCAAACGAACATCGAAAACACTATCTAACGCAGCGACAAGAATTTTTTCTCCATCTAATTTTGTATTAAGCGCCTCAATATAGGCAAGAATTAACTCTGGGTCATCTTTAAGTTCTCTGCTGAAAGAGTTAAATATTTCAGTCAATAATTTATCTTTTTTCTTATTACAATTAAGAGCTTGGAGAGCCGCTTTTTTTTCAAAAAATGCACGATCTTGTGCCTCTTCAATCAAGGAAAGATTTTTAAAAACATCTTGCCACCTGTTAGCTTCAAGCAAGGCTTTAGTTTCTATCTCGATCGAACGTTTCGTTGGTCTCTTTATTTTTCCTAAAGTTTCGATGGCTAAATCAGGGTCTCCTCGTTTAAGCTGTAACTCAGCTTCCAACAGCTCCACTCTTTCCTTTAACCGCTTGCTCCCTTTTTTGGCGAAACCAAGAAAAAGTCTTTGGCGATCAGTGTCTCCGATCTTTTCGGCGGACTGCGCACCGAAGAGACTAATAATACTCCATAGAGATCCTTGGGTTTTAACCTTGATGAAGTGCGAAACTGCTAAGGGGTAGTCCTTTTCAAAAAAAGCCATCAAGCCCTCTTCGATTGCACTAAGGTCTGATTTTTTCGGATTCCGATCAGATAAATCAAGCCTATCTTTTCTGGTAAATCGATAGAAGCCAACACAAGCTCGAATCAAAACGTAAAGAACCAAATGACTTATCAGATAAATAGCGAGAAAAACCCAAATACTAGTTCGAAAAAAGTAGTTGTCATAACTCAGAAGGACGAACCCTGCATCTTTTTCAATCAATACAGTAAGTAGTGCGGCGGCAAAAAAGATAGACAAAAAAACTATCAGGGAACGAATCATATTAAGGTAACTCTTGGTCGGCTACTTTGTTAATCGAATTTCTAACACAAGACAAAGATCTAGATAAAGATGCGCCTTGTTTCTCAACCAAGACGTCATCTAGGGCCTTTAAATCTGCGTGGATACTATCTAGCTCTTCATTGAGTTGAAAATGAGAGCTCAAAGTCTCTTTTGCCTCTGCTAAAGATTCTCGAAATATTTCGTTATTGCCTCTCAATAGTGATAGTTGTGCAATATCAAGGTTTATATTGACTCGTTGCCTTAACAAGTGATCTTCTTTATCGGACAAAACCGGCTTGAATTCAGTATCAATTTTTCCAAATTCAACCAACTTGCTCAACTCGCTTATTAAAATATTCAAAAATACCGAATCAGTATTAAGATTGTTAAAACCTGACTCTGTGTTCTCAATATCTTTAGCGCTTTTTGAGCTTCCTTCTATGTCGACTGAGAACTTCAAAGAGGTTACGCGTTTCGCTATATTGTCTATTTCTCGATAAATTTTAGAGATATCAGGCAAATCAATTGTTTCCAGTGCTTTTATATCTTGATCTATAGCCTCCTTTATAATCGTAAACTCCGAAATTAACTTACTGTTGTTTTCTAGTCTTTCAGATACCTCTTTCATCAAAAATCTTGCCGCGACAAGATTTCGTTCGAGCATAGATTTTTGATTCGCTACTCGAATCAAGTATTCAATTTCAAGTAATGCAATTACTTCTGGGTCATTTTTTATTCTCTGTTTTAAAGATAAGATCTCTTGATCCAAGACTTCATTTCTTAAACTAATATCACGATGAAAACTTGTCTGTTGGTCCTCCATCTCTTTTAGAAACAGCTTTTTAACATTGAACGCTTCTGTCATATTCTTTAACGAGGCGCTTAACTCCATAACTTTATTCTCATGGGTAATGATTCGTCTCTCTAGGGCAGCCAAATCTGATGGTTTATATTCTTTGAATACGAACGCGCTAAGAAAAATTGCAATCAAAGCTATTAGAAAATTTCCAACTATCAACCACTTCATATTTTTATTTCCTGAGTGCGGATAATCCAAACATTTTTTCTATTGTTTTAAATCACTTTCCTCATCCCCCATCACAAGAGGATTTTAAGCTCATAATCGCTTCATACAGCTTGTCGTTGGAGGCACCCTCAGAGTTCGTTACACTCCCGAAAGAAAATTTTGTCGCTATCGTAGCGATGCGTTTTGACGGAACTACAAGGTTAAAATCTTTTCGAGAATTGGGAAGGTTTGACAACAAAGACTCTAGAGCTCCTAAACTATTTGAGGTTAAAACGCTGCCCAATGGCATTGTATCTAAATCCGGATAATTTAGCGCTATTCTTCGATATACCTCACATAAAGAAACTTTCGCTCCTCGCTGAATTAAGGTTTTTTCCAATAAATCGCGTCCTCCTTCTCCTCGGATTATTAATATCCGATGTAATCGTGGGCGTTTCAGCTCTTCAAGCTCTAACAAAGATTCGGTGTCGGATTTGATCGGAAATTTCGCAGAAACACCGTGCTTTTTTAATTCAGTGGCAGTACCTCTCCCGATAGCTAACCAAATATTGTGATGAGAGCTCTCTAATGACCCATAATTCATGAAGGGCAAACCATGCCTCACGGAATTTTTGCTAACAAAGATTATCTTATCAAAAATAGTTAAATTACTAAGAAGCTGAGTTCTTGGGAGAAGCCCTTCGATTTTTAACATTGGCCTTACAAGAACATCCCATCCAGAGCTAGCTAGCTTTGATGCAAGCAATTCATTTTCTCCCTCAGGACGAGTCAACAATACACATTCCTTCATTTCAGCCACTTTTTTGAATTATTATCTCCTTGCTACCTTTATCCTTGAGAGTCGTTAATAGTTGTCCAGTTATCTCCCTGATATTCTTGTAACTACCAGATATGGATTCTTTAATTATTTTTTTGCCGTAGCTATCGCTTATAAAAACTCGAAGACTAAATTTATTTCCAGAAACCGAAGCAAAAATACCGATCGGGAGATCACAGCTCGCGCTTAGTTCCAAGGCGACTCTTCTCTCAGAAGAAACACAGGCAAAAGTATCATCATCGTTTATCGGGACAACTAATTCCTTTATTTCATCCGAATCTTTTCTTATTTCGATTCCGATAGCCCCTTGCCCAGTAGCTGGAACACACATATTTTCATCCAAAACTTCACAAATTCTTGAACTTAGCCCCAACCTCTCAATTCCGGCGACGGCCAAAACTATCCCATCGTGTTTCCCCGAATCTAATTTTTTTAACCTAGTTTCAATATTGCCTCTAATATCTGAAAAAGTGAGCCTCGGATATTGCAAACCAATTTGTCTTAACCTACGCATACTGGAGGATCCGATATTTGCGCCATCAGGCATCTCAGATAACTGTCGATGTTTGTTAGAGATAAAGGCATCACGCGGATTATGCCTAGGAGCAATTGATGCAATTTCCAGCTCGTTTGGAAGGATAGCAGGGACGTCCTTCATCGAATGAACAGCGATGTCTGCTCTTCTTTCAATTAAAGCCAACTCAAGCTCTTTGACAAACGCGCCTTTCCCTCCCATGTGCTTCAAAGACAAAGTTTTGTCT
>CAJWLI010000174.1 GCA_913043075.1 uncultured Gammaproteobacteria bacterium | reverse complement strand
AATTAAAAAAATTTTCATCTCTGTTTGCTGCGTGGTTCATAATTAAAACTAAAGAGCCGGCTGGAATTTTTTGTCCTGCCACTTCAACTTCGTATGTTGTGTGCTTGGGTTGCGAGGCGCCAGCGGGAACTGCGTACCTGAGTGTTTCCTGAAAGGCTGAGATCCATAAGTTATTGTCTTCTTTTATTGCGTCAAGCTGTTCAGGATGTAACAGTAAAAGATACCACATGTTCATAATGGCACCTCGGGTGGTGTCTCCCCCTCCGCCCACCAACAAAGCTATTGTAGAGGTGATCTCTTCGGTTGAGAGAAAATCATTGTCGATACGAGTTCGGCAAAGCAGAGAAATGATATCCTCGCCCGTAATCTTTCCCTCGCTATCGTAGAGAAAGGTCGGTTTCTCTCTTCGTTGCTCGACAATGCTTTCGACGTAATCCTCCAGATCTTGTCTTGCCTGAAGTCCCTGCTTCGCAGTATCAGACCCTCCGAAACCCGCCATCATACTTTGATACCAATACAGAAATTGAGCCTGTGCTTCCTTTGGTAACCCTAGAACACTGGATACAACTCTTACAGGGAACTCATTGCAAAAAGCAGCGCCAAGCTCGACAGCTCTTACTCGGCCGTCTTCAATAACTCCCTTGGCACCCGGCCTTTCCCAATCTTCAATCATTTCCTTTGCAATAGATTCAATCGAATGTTGTCGTTTATTAAGAGCTTGTCCTACGAGGTGCCTGTCATAAAGTCCTCGTCTTCTCCGATGTTCAATTCCCGAGAGCTCTAATTGAGCGTTTCCTAGCACGGTACTTGCTCGCCCCTTGGGGATAGTATTAAAACCAAGATCATCATTGGCGCACCGCCTACAATCGTCATAGCGGGTGAGATAATAAGTGTTATGTAGCTGGTCGTGATAAACTGGATAGTGTTCTCTCATGATTTTAAAGTAAGGATGAGGGTTGCGCGAAAACTCCAAACTATCGAAAAGTCTTGGATTGATCAGTGGAATGCCATTTTTATCCCAGCCCATGTCAGCCGCTTTCCCAATTGGCATTAGGGGGATGTCATCGCCTGTCCTTGCCTTGTGACCGCCGGGACCGCTCTTTTTAAAGTAGTGATTTTTTTTCTTGGGGCTTTTGTCAGGTAGTTCTTTAAGCCATTGCATCAGTTTTTCCTGATTTTTTTTATTGTGCTGATCGACCATGCTTGATAATAACTGCATACCACTTCTAAACTACAGAAAAATTGCTACAAGTTTAGATTTATTTTTGGAGATATTAATATGAAAAACCTTTTCATTTTCTGCGTCTTAATCTTCGGGGTTCATGCTAAAGCCGCTGACCCAGTAGAAAGTATTGACCCTATTGCCTCAACACCTCAAGTTATCGTTGTTTATAGAAACAAATGCCCGGAAAACCAAGAAAATGCTATTCAAATGATCAAAGGACTAATTGCATATGAAAGAGTGTCAAGTCCTATAGCCTATTCTTCGGTCCCAGGAATTTGGGAGGATGGATCTATTGGCGCCATTGATTTGCATCAGTCAATTGAGCTGATGGAAAAAGCGTTTGACTGGCAGCAAGCCGACGAAAGTTGGACTTCCCAGTACAAGGCTATTGTCTCGGCATGTGGCGGAAATGAGTTTGAGCCCAGTTATATGGTGGCTAAGTAAATAAGGCTCATCCGCTTAAGACGAAAAGGATTTAGCGAAGTTTGCTATTGATCCAGCGAGCGACAAAGTAATTTCAGGAATCACGTCTGGGAAAATAGTCTCTGCTGCATGACAGGTTCCTAAAGCCGTCTGTCCAGAAACGTTAACTCCTGCTGCCATGAGTTTGCGATAAAAAGCGATTCCCTCATCCCTTAATGGGTCGAGTTCATTAGTCCAAACGATGTGAGGGGGCAGCCCTAGCAGATCTTCCGGAGATGAATGGTACGGCCATGCTAGAGGGTTCTGTGAATTTCGTCCGTCTGGATCGTAAAGCTGTGCAAGAACAGCCATTTGTTTGCAATTAATAAGGTATTGATCATTTTCTATTAGAGAAACGAGCTCTGAGGGCTTTTCTTCATAGGCACCGGAAATGTAGGGGCAGCATGCGTAAACCCCATCTATTTTGCGCAACCAATTTTCGGTTTTTGCTTTTAGAGCAGTGGCTATAGATAAGTTTCCTCCTCCTGACTCGCCCGATATCACGATGCTAGAGATATTGAGTCGGTCTTTGTTTTCAAAAGTCCATTGGGTTGCTGCAGCACAGTCATTCAATCCTGCGGGGAATGGCGAGCTACCTAGTTGGCCACCTGCGTTCCGAAATTCGACGCCGATTACTACCATATCTTGGTTTGCGAGCAGCGAACGCCATCTCACGTAGCTGGGATCTTTAGCGCTCATTATTGTCATCCCCCCACCGTGCGTGTGAACGATAGCAGGCAAGGATCCGATTTGTGTTTTCGGTCGATGGATGTGCAGAGTAATCGCATTACCGTCAATCCCTTCAATTATCTCTTGGTGGGTTTCGATTTGCTCAAATGCAGGCATGTTTTCCCATTCAGCGTTGTGGTTCAGTCCCCAGTCTTTTTCGATTTGATTTGAGTATTCGATTAGCACTTCGATTGGGTCAGAGGTATTTGGAGCAGGAGTAACCGGCATGTTTTCCAGAGCGATTGCTTTTGCAATTCTGGGGTCCGTTCTTGGATCATCTTCAATTTTCATATCAATAGTTCCCAGTCGTCCAGCTGGTAAACTGCTCATATCGGTGCTCCTTGTGATTTATAAAAAGCTACAAATAACTTTTTGTTATTTATGCCCTTAGTCAGTGCTTTCGTTGTATTTAATATCTTTGCTCTCATTTGTATGTCTTGGGAAAATTAAACTTTGGTTGCCTTAATTTCGTGGGGTTGGGCACTCACCTGTATTTTTGGTTACTATATGGTTTTAAGATTCTTCAGATCAATTAGGCTAAATAACTCATGGAAACCTCGGAACTTAACAGAGTATCGCTGGCGTCACAAATACAGCTTGACGATCTTGCGTTAATCAAACAAAAAGGTTTCAAGACGATTATTAACAATCGTCCAGATAACGAGGTTCCGAACCAGCCCTCTGACGAGGAAATCAGTGTCAGAGCAAGGGAGCAAGGTCTGTCTTATTTTTATATACCTATTTTGCCTTCCGGGATAAGTGCAGAAAATATTGAGGAAACAATCATAGCTTTAGAACAGACTCAAGGGCCTGTTTTAGCTTTTTGTCGGTCCGGAACGCGATCAGGTGTTTTGCTCGAAGTTTTGAAAAAAGAGCTAGAGCAAAATGAATCCTAGAGTTTTGCCAAGAAGTTTTTTTCTAACTGGAGTTTTTGGGTTGCTTGTTTTTTCTTTTTTTTCTGTTGCCGCTCCAATCGATGAGAGTACTTCGAGGCCGGATCCTAAACGGATAACGGTTGGTCCCCAAATTTATGCGGATCAGTTATTAAAACTAAAACGCCAAGGTTTTTCCGTGATAATCAATAATCGTCCGGACGGTGAAGAGAGAGCTCAGCCTAGTAGCAAAAAAATCCAGCTTGAGGCAGAGTATTTGGGGCTAGATTTTTTTCACATCCCTGTCTCCACTCTCGGGATAAACAAAGAAAACACTGAAGCATTGGTGCAAGCCTTGGCTAGCACTTCGGGGCCCGTCTTTGCATTTTGCAGATCGGGCGCACGTTCCAAAAAATTAAA
>CAJWLI010000173.1 GCA_913043075.1 uncultured Gammaproteobacteria bacterium | reverse complement strand
ATTTTGAATTGATCGGTATAAACCAAAGGATTAAAGAGTGAAAAAGGTTGTTGCAAAAGGGCAAAGCATGCCATCTCAGGATTATAAACTTAGCATACTAACCCTTACCCGCAGTAATCTTTGCAAGTCCCGTTGGTGATAAAATCTCTATCCAGTAGCCATCAGGATCCTTTATAAACGCAAGGCCTTTCATGTTTCCATCATCTGGACGCTTTACATACTCGACGCCCAGCTTATCAAACCTTTCACATGCTTTGTAAACATCTGGGACCGAAATTCCAATATGTCCAAAACCTCTCGGCTCAGAGTTTCCATCGTGATAAACCGATCCCGTTTCGAGTTCTGTCCCATAATTATGAGTCAGCTCTAGAAGAGCGGGCTGTTTAAAAACCCATTTTGCCTTGGATTCTATCTGTTCCGGGATAACCTCTTTTGAGTATCCTAGAAAAAATAGACCGAATTCCATCTCAGGAAAATCGAAATTTCCCAAGAGTCTCATCCCTAAAACATTTTCGTAAAAAGGAATGCTTACGGCCGGGTCTTTGATCCGCAACATCGTTTGATTTAACACATATCCGTCGGTCTCTGTCATACAGCACTCCTTTTCTAATTTAATTACTCGGGAAAGTTTAATGGTAAAAGTGCGTCCAATAAGTTTTCAGGTCGAGAAATTCCTACGATATAAACAATTTTTTGATCTACTCGTCCCTCCGCATGCAGTGCCCCAGCTGGTATTTCAAGCTTATCACCTGCCGAGAGTTCTATTCGCGAACCGTTCGAATCCAGAACATAACTTGTCCCCTCCATGACATATCCGCAGTTGTCGACCTCATGCCAGTGCAAAGGTAATTCTTCCATTCTCTCAGAGACGTAAACGGTGGGCCACAGATCTAGCTTTTTTATATCATCTAGAACCTCCTCCTTACTGGAGTGAAATCCGTGGACAACCTTCATTGGACCTGGTTTCAGAGGCATCTTGATCTCTTTTTTTTGTTTTTTACACCGTAATACACTTTAGGGCGTTAGTCGAATCTCAAAGTCTCCGAGTAAATTACGATGAAAAGACAATTGAATTACGCTGTTCAACGCTTATTATGAATAAATCTCAATTTGAAAGGCGATCAAATAGCGAAACATATGAGTTCAATATCAAACTATAACCAGCAAGCTGTGGAGATCTCGAAAAGGGTTCATGCCGAAAGACAATTAGGCAACAGAAAGGCTCTCAACCATGAAAGATCAATAGAGGAAAAATTCCCTAGAGACTATCGTCCAGGTTTTGGAGTGGCGATGGAATATAAAAAGATGGGAAACCAGCCGATGTCGCCTGAAACGCAGAGGCTGGCAGACTCGCTCAACCTAGACCTTGAGCACATAGGTATAACTCTAGGAACTATTGTAACTGGCCTCGACCTAAAAAAAACATTAGACGACCTCTTAATCAACTGTCTGAAACATATTTTTTTAGAAAGGAAGGTCATCTTTTTCAGGAATCAAGCAGTTGATCAAGACCAGCTAGTCAGATTTGCAAAGTATTTTGGTGATCTTGATGCATTTCCGTTTGGGAAAGGGAACGAAAAAAATCCTTTTGTGCTCGAAATCGTGCACGGAGAAAATTCCCCTGGATCCGAGAATGGTTGGCACACAGACGTTACCTGGATGGAAAATCCTTCTCTAGGCTCAGTTGCACAATGCATAGAACTGCCGCCGTATGGGGGCGACACACTTTTTTCTGACAGTCACGCTTGTTATCTCGGCATGCCAGAGCGTTTAAAAAAAGAGGTCAGAGATGTATGGGGCACAAACGATTACCAACTATTTCTAAAAAACAGTCCGTCTAGAGGGCTCTCAGAGGAATTAATTAACGACATCAAATCTAAATTCAAATTTGGGGTAGACCACCCAATCTTGCGGACACACCCCGAAACAAAAAAAACTAGTCTCTACCTTAATGGGAGCTTTTTGAGATCAGGCTCCTTGTATAACAAGCGAACCAATCAACTATTAGGCGAAGAAAAATCGAGAGCCATAATAAAAGACTTATTACGGCAACATGATCAGCCCGAATATTCTTGTCGTTTTAGATGGGAAAAGGGTTCAATCGCCTTTTGGGATAATAGAGCCGTTCAACATTTTGCTGCAAGCGATTATTACCCGCATCAACGTGTATTAAGGAGAGTAACCATAAGCGGAGACAAGCCCTATTTCGATCCTAAGAGTGATCGGGATTATATTTCCTCAATCTCCGCAGTTTAAAAACAGTTTTGACCTGCGACAGAATTTGCGAGAGACTTTTAGAAAAAAAGGTCTATCACTATGCTTTATCCCATATTTCAGTATGCGTATTTCGTTAATGATGTTGAAGAAGCTGCCCACAAATGGCACCGACTATACGGAGCGGGGCCCTTTGTTTTAGTGCCGCATCACAAAACAGAAAAATTCCAATACCGAGGGACCAAACAAGAAGCTGACGTAAGCTATGGGTTTGGTTACTTAGGGGATAACCAGATCCAATTTATCCAGCAACATGATGAGACCCCCTCAATTTATAGAGACATGTATAAAAAAGGGGAAGAAGGTTTTCATCACGCAGGATGCCTAGTCAACGACTTTGCTGCCGCTCGAGAAAGAATGCTGGGTCTTGGATTCGCCAATGCTTGCGAATTATGGGCTGACGACGTTAACGCAGCGTACTTCGATACAAGAGAAGTAAACGGCGGGTTTACAGAAATCCATGGTGATCCCTTGCATATACTTGCGACTTTCGCGGGATGGAAAAGAGCTCACGAAAACATGAAGTCTGGAGACAGCCCCATTATGGCGAGGGAGCATCCGTTTGCCGACGGAAGAGATCCGGATTACTTGTAAATAGCGAGGTCCTAGTGAGTTTCTGTTTGATTATGGGCTTGCCTCAGGATTCCTAGGACCTTCTCGACCTAAGATTAGGTAGAAAGTAGGTAAAACAAAGAGAGTAAATAAGGTGCCCACGGCCATGCCCGCGGATATAGTCAAACCAATCGCGAATCGGGAATTAGCGCCGGCTCCAAAAGCCAACAGAAGGGGAACAACGCCAAGAACCGTCGCAAAGGTAGTCATAAGGATAGGCCTAAGCCTCAAAACTGCAGCCTCAAGCACTGCCTCCATTCGACTGACGTCCTCTTCGATCTTTTTGTTAGCAAAATCAACGATCAAAATGCCATGCTTACTAATCAGACCTATTAGGGTGAGCAACCCAATCTGGGTGTAGATGTTAATTGTCGAAAGCCCAAGGGCGATCGGCACTATTGCGCCAAATATCGATAAAGGAACGCTAATTAATACGATAAGAGGATCTCTGAAACTGTTGAAAAGCGCCGACAATACTAGATAAATAAATACCAGTGAAGCGAGGAATAGTCCTAAAAACACACTGGTCTCTTGAACAAATCTCCGTGATTCACCTTCATAACCTATCCGAAATCCCTGAGGCGCAACTTTTGCAAACCCCTCTTCCAAAAATTCAAGTGCATCTCCCAGACTATTTGGAGGCATAGGAAACCCAGCGATGGTTGCGCTGTTTAGCTGCTGATATTGAGTCCGAGTATTTGGCTGGACACTTTGACTTACCGAGATCACCGAACTCATTGGAACCAAATCATCTTTAGCTGACCTAAGGTAGTATCGCTCGAGCCACTCCTTGTTAAGGCGAAAATTTTTGTCTGCTTGCAAAATAACTTTATAGCTTTGTCCCTCTACGCTAAAGCGATTCGTCTCTCCTTCACCCA
>CAJWLI010000172.1 GCA_913043075.1 uncultured Gammaproteobacteria bacterium | reverse complement strand
GATCATGTAAGTCACGCAATCTTTTTTGATGATAAAGATGGTCAACCAATAGTCCGAGAGGGCTTAGAAGCGCCACTATATGAAGTCGAAACACTGAGTAAAAAGATCCACGAGGATATTCTTACGAAATTCGCGGCTTCACACAGCATAGAGTATGAGGAGAATACTCGCTGGGCAAAAAGGGCTGAAATTTCGCTGACTAATCTAGATGGGGATATCAAGACCATTTCATTAGAACCGCGGTTGCGATTTATGATGAAGGGTTTGGGTTATGGTCACCCCGAGTGGAAGCAAGGCGTTTGGAAAGGCAATCTGGAGATCGGGCATGACTGTTTCGAGTTAGATAAGTTGGATCCGCTATCGCCCGAAAATCTTCATATACAGCAGGTAGTTGGCGCGAATGATGGAGGAAAGCAGGGAGTTGGCGTCTTAGAACAGATCATTTTTGGACCATATGCCCCCGCTGGATTCAAAGGGTTTAACGATGGTTTTTCAAAGGGGTAAATAAAAATTTGAAGACGGGACCGAGGCCTAGTTAGAGAATGTACTTTTCTTTATATTCCTTGAATATCGATTTTAAGTCATTGTCACATAAACCAAACTGTTCCAAATTGTATTGATGTGTCCCATGTTTGCCTTTCGGGTGATGATCTAAATACTTTGATATGGATTGTGAGTATTTATCTCCGATCTTAAGATCGCAATGGGCGGCGATTTCTTGCAAAGAACGTTGAGGATCAAGAATAAGCGCTTTATAGTTTATATCTATAAACCGTGAGTCCTTTTCTGGATTGTCGATCCGATATTTCATGGTCGCACATATCCCATCAAACCACTGATTTTTTACATCATCTCCAATTTCCTCTTTTTTCGCACGGCTGGTAAAGGGTTTTCTGATGTGGAAGAACAGACTGGCCATGCTTGGAATAACTTCCGATGGATCTCGATGAAGTTGAATTATTTTTGCATCTGGGTATTTTTCGAATAGTGCTGACATTGATAAAAGATGCCCTGGAGCTTTTAGAATCCATCTTTTCGATGTCTCTTTTTGATGAGCCTGCAGACATTTTAAAAACATCTCGTGATAGTAATAGGCGGGTTGCCAATCGCATTGTCTTAACCATTCGTTATAGTTTCTGACATTATTCGCGGCATGAAACTGCATTGAGCGCAAAGATGCTGCTTGCATTGTTATGCATTCATGAGGTTGTTCGCTGCCCATGGGATGCACTGTCTTGAAGCTTGGCGAAAGAGTATTTAAAGTAATTATCTGACCTTTCGCTAAACATCTTCGAAAAAAATCAGTAGCGGAATTTTCAGGGACAAAGCTAGCTTCCCAAAATAAAGGCGCTCGCAGATCCGAATGCATTGCCATCATTTCATGAAGCAAAGTTGATCCAGTGCGAGGGAGCCCTACTATAAAAATTGGCCTATCGATCTTTTGTCTTAAT
The DNA here is from genome assembly GCA_913043075.1 of uncultured Gammaproteobacteria bacterium. GTDB lineage: Bacteria > Pseudomonadota > Gammaproteobacteria > Pseudomonadales > Azotimanducaceae > UBA9659. The sequence goes on along the minus strand of CAJWLI010000172.1, from coordinate 2,331 downwards.
ATGTTTCGCTTTTTATTGAAAGCATTAAGCCTTAGACGGTTGCTGAGCATCCTGTGGAGATAGGACCAAGCCGCTAATCTGCCTAATCGATTTAAATTCGCGCCCGTTCGATAATCGCTCGTTAATATTTCCATGGGTTCAATGAAGTCTTCCTCTCCAAAATCTTTCAGACCGGTTGTTAGCATGGCAATTTTAAGAATTTTTTTGTTATCGAAAAGCATATGACTCGAAGATAAGGCGTTATTTTATATTTGCGAGCTGTATTTTTTGGTTTCGCGGTGTTTACATCTTTGAGAGAATAACACTTCAAAAATTCCTAGGCGAATCACAGACTCGTGAAATCTTTCACTCTCTCATCAGAAGATGGATTTACTATTCCCTGCTACGAGTGGGAAATTCCCAATCCCAAAGGGTTTGTTCAGATTATCCACGGTATGGGAGAGCATGCGGGAAGGTATGATTGGGCTGCGAATCAACTAAATAAAGCTGGATATCACGTTGTTGCAAATGATCAGAGGGGGCACGGAAAAGCGATAAAAGAAATCCCGGGAGAAATGGGCGAAGATGGTTGGATAAAATCAATAAAAGATGCTTATAAAGTAAATTCTTTCATAAGAGATATATCTGTAAACCCTAACATTTTTCTGTTGGGTCACAGTATGGGTTCTTCTTTAGCTATTCACTACGCGTGTTTGTACGGCAATTCTATCGACTCATTGATTCTTTCAGGCCCCCCAGGTTTTATCAGTGGATTTCAGTCTTTTATAACTCGTTGTATTTTGAAATTCGAGGCTTTCACAGTCGGCAAAGGTAAAAAGAGTAAACTCATGCAACAAATTTTGTTTGGAAAGCCAAACGAAGACTTCGAAACTTCGGATTCAACTGGGTTTGAATGGCTTTCTCGCGATAAAGAGTTGGTTTCTAAATATGTTTTAGACGATCAATGCGGGTTCGTCCTCACGATAGATTCGCTCTCAAAAATGTTTGAGGGCATGAGATTAAGCCAACGTCGACACATGCTTATGCGTATCCCTAGTTCGCTGTCTATTAATATAATAGCAGGAGAGGATGATCCTATTCATCGTAAGGGAGCTGGGATTTTGGCTATGATGCAAAAATACGAGAAAGTCGGTCTCAGAAGAGTGCATCTTGAAACCTATCCGGGTGCGAGGCATGAATTGTTAAATGAGACAAATAAAAACCAAGTTATTGCTAACCTTGTTAATTGGATGGAAACGGAACGGTAACTTATGGACAAGATCGCGTTAATTGGATTGGGTAATTTTGGTACTGCTCTAGCCCGTAACTGGATAGATCATGGTCTTCAGGTTAAAGGATGGACAGTAGAAGAAGAAGTCCATAAGAGTATTAAAGAGACAGGGGTTAATGAAAAATACTTGCCCGGAATTTCGATTAAGGGATTGATTGTTTCGAGGAGTCTAGAAGAGACTATTAGCGAATCAAATCTGATCGTCTTAGCGTTGCCATCCTCAGTTGTTATTGATGTATTCGAGGATCTCATTGGCTATCTCTCCGATGATCAGGTTTTACTTGATTTAGCGAAAGGACTTGCCCCCGATGACAGGCTTATATCGGAAACCATTGGTGAGAAACTTCGACTGGCTGGACTGAAAACGCGTCTCTGTGTCGCGATGGGTCCTACAATAGCAACGGAATTAGCGAGGGGCGTATATACTTCAGCTTTAGTTACGAGCTCAGATTACGAATTAGCGAAGGAATTGGCAAAATCATTGTCTACGAGCGCGCTCAAGTTAACTGCGGCAACCGATTCTTTGGGAGCAGAATATTGGGGCGCGTTTAAAAACGTTATTGCTCTTGCTTGTGGCGTTGTAGATGGTTTAAAAAATAAAGGGCGGGGCGGAGATAATTTGAAAGCAGCAATTTTTGCAGTTGGTTATCGTGAAGCCTTTATTCTCCTTCCAGCTCTGGGAGCGCAAGAGAGAACAGCTTTATCAGCAGCAGGAATTGGCGATCTTTTCGTTACCGCCACCTCGCCTTATGGAAGAAATAGAGAGATGGGAGAGCGCTTGGGCTCGGGGCAGAGTCTAGAGCAAGCCACTAAAGAAATGGTAATGGTCAGTGAAGGAGTCAACGCGGCTCGTATGTTCAAAAGAGTTTTTTTATCGAAGCAGATAGAATCCTCTTTTGTTGATACTGTATGTGATTTTCTGGACGCTAAAATCGACCCAGATGCCTTAATTCAGGAATTGCTGGGTTAGGATGTTAATTCTCAGAGAGCCCTTAGCCCAGTTTTTTCTATTAGGTTTACTTCTTTTCTTCGTATATGAAACTAAAAGTCCTCCTGCCGAA
>CAJWLI010000171.1 GCA_913043075.1 uncultured Gammaproteobacteria bacterium | reverse complement strand
TCAAGGTAAGTTACACTTTTATGCTTTCGTTGAAAAAGCCGATAATAGCGGCAATTAACGGGCCCTGTGCGGGGCTAGGATTCTGCTATGCTCTTTTGTGTGACATAAGATTTGCAGAGAAGCAGGCTAAGTTCACCACTGCTTTTGGTCAACGCGGTTTAATTGCTGAGCACGCATCAAGTTGGCTCCTGCCGAGATTGATTGGCGCAGGTAAGTCATTAGACATTCTTTGGAGTGCTCGAAAATTTCTGGGCGAAGAGGCCAAGGAGCTTGGGCTGGTCGAGCGGGTGGTTGATTCAGGAGAATCGCTCGAAGCCGCAATTCGATATATTCAACATCTTGCGGAGAACGTTTCTCCGACCTCGTTGCGGATAATGAAGGCGCAAGTTTATAGGCACTTAAATATGGAGCTTGGGGAAGCGATGGTTGAATCAAACCAGTGGATGGATGAGTCGCTGAAAAGCGAGGATTTCAAAGAGGGGGTAAATTCTTTCATCGAACGAAGAAAGCCAAACTTTAAGCGCTTAAACAATTAAACTGTAACGCTGGGAGATAAGTTTTTACTGGAGTAAGCAATGGGTATTCAGCTTAGACAGGTTTGCCTCGTCGCAGAGAGACTCGAACGTGCAGTGGACGGGTTAACAAAGATACTTGATTTGAATAGTTGCTTCATTGACCCCGGGGTAGCCCAGTTTGGGTTGGAAAATAATCTGATTGCCATAGGAAAAAACTTTCTTGAAGTAGTTGCTCCAATTGAAAAAAAAACTGCTGCGGGTAGATTTCTTGACCGGCGTAAGGGAGATGGCGGCTACATGGTAATTGTTCAGATGGGTTCTGAAGAAGGCTTTAATCAAGTGAAACAAAACGCGCGAGACGAAGGGGTGAGGGTTGCGTGGGAAATTGACATCGGAAGCTGGAAGAATTGTCAATTTCATCCCAAGGACATGGAGGCAGCGTTTTTAGAAATCGAGGTTGATGATTTCAATGATTTTGAGGGTTATTGGCACCCGGCTGGAGGTATCGGTTGGGAGAACTGCGTAAAAGAAGACACCACTTTGGATATCATAGGAGTGGAACTCCAGAGTGAGTTTCCCTCAAAGACCGCAACTCGTTGGGGACGGGTTCTAGGAGAGTCTCCGCATCCAGTCAAAGAAAAAGTGGAGTTACATCTCAACAACTCCATTGTGAGGTTTGTTCAATTGAGTGATGAAAGAGGGGCTGGCCTAAGCGCTTTGGATTTGTTAGTTGTCGATCCCCGCGAAATACTCAAACGAGCTTCGGAAAAAGGCTGTTTTATAGAGGGTAATGCCTTTCAATTTGGAGGAGTCCTATGGAGACTGCACACTAGGCGTTTTTTTTAGGTTTAAAATGAGCAGGCCGGGTTTATTATTGAAATTTTCCCGGCCCTGAGTGATTTCCTGATTTAACTCTTTTATTTTGTTCGTCGCATCACCGCTGAATTTGTCTCGACAGTGTTGTTCGAGTTCAAAACTGTATAGGTATAGGTGAATTGCTCAGTGCCCTTCTTCAAGTCGCTAAATGTCCATGTATCTACAAATGAATCGTTAGCCGGATCAAGACCGCTTAGTTTTCTGTTTGTTGAAAAAGAAATAGAAGAATCCGTTGAGTCTGAGACGCTCATTTTTGGCTGGTTTCCCAGAGCGCAGTAGTGGGTCGCTAGAAGCTTTCCGCTTTGATCAGCAAATGCTGTCATCATTTCAATCCCGTCTTCATTGCTGTGCTCTACTATGGCGCTTCCATCCGATATCATTTTGTATTCCAAGCTGATTGGGATGTCTTCTTGAGCAGATCTGATCAAGGTTCCCTCCCATTTTCCTATGACGTTTTGCATCTGAAGGAAACCGCTGCTCTTCTCTGCCGCATGGCTTAGACTCATAAAGCAAAAGGAAATGACAATTAAAAAAAAGTTTTTCATAAATATTTCTCCAATCAGTTTTTTCGACAAAGGATAGCGCCAAAGTATAGATAGATTTTGATTGGAGTAAAGTTTTAAGGTAATTTTCGAAAAGGAGAGAACATGACCGCTCACTCTATCTTTCAGGTAGATGCTTTCACAGATAAAGTTTTTAAAGGAAACCCTGCTGGAGTTTGTCCCATCTATGGCTGGCTAGCAGATGATTTAATGTCTTCGATTGCGCGGGAGAACAATTTGTCTGAGACTGCTTTTGTCAACTTAGATCAATCACCTTATGGGATAAGATGGTTCACTCCAAAATATGAAGTTGAGCTATGTGGGCACGCCACCTTGGCCGCGGCGAAAATTCTTTTTGATCGATACCTTGATAGAGATAAAAACTCCGTTTCTTTTATTTCTGCGCGAGGGCCTTTGTCGGCAAAAAAAGTTGAGGAAAGAATCTACCTTGATTTCCCAGCAGATTTCCCGACTGAGCAGAAATTAGACAAAAAGATTGTTTCTGCACTCAATTCAGTGCCAAAAAAAATATTCAGAGGCCAAGACGATTATTTAGCAATTTTTGAAAGAGAGGAGGAGATTGCGTTGTTAACGCCGAATTTAAAAGAAATATCTCGCCTAGAAGCTAGAGGAGTAATCGCCAGTGCTCCGGGAACGCAAAGCGATTTTGTTTCTCGATGTTTTTATCCCTCGATAGGGGTAGACGAAGACCCGGTTACTGGATCAGCACACACCCTTTTGACACCCTATTGGAAAGCTGCCCTCAGCAAAAAAAAGATGTTAGCGAGACAAATTTCTGCAAGAGGCGGACAACTCTTTTGTGAGCTTAATGGAGAGAGGGTAATGATAGGAGGAGAGGCAGTGACCTATCTAGTAGGAAAGATTTATGTTTGAAGTGAACCAATCTACAAAAATCAGTTCCACTTAAATTTAAGGAGAGTTCGTTTGCTGTAAGTTTCTCCCGGCAACAGGATTGCTGATGGGAAATTCGGCTGGTTGGGCGCGTCAGGAAACGCTTGAGTCTCAAGGCACAGCCCAGCGAGAGGATGGAAAGGCTCTGCTAGGTGTTGGCCAGTGTATAGCTGAAGACCTGGTTGATCTGTATACACCATCATGGTCAGATCTGAGGAAGCTGACGTTAGCGTCGCCGCTAGTGTCAAACCATCCTCTTCTTTGTTGAGCACATAGTTTTGATCAAAACCATGGTCTCCGGACAAATTTCTAAGCTCTTCCAGTTTTCTCCCGAGCATACTCGATTCTCTGAGGTCAAAAGGTGTGCCTTCGACTCGTCTTATCTCGCCCGTAGGCAATAGGGTCTTATCTTGAACAGTATATTCTTGAGCATTTATTTGGACTGAATGGTTGCTGATGTCAATTACTTTTCCGTCAAGGTTAAAGTAAATATGACTAACGAGATTTATTATAGAGGGACTGTCGGTTGTCGCCGAGAAATCTATTCGCAAGCTATCTGGATCAATAAGTTCATATTTTACCTTTGCTGACAGGTTTCCTGGAAATCCTTGATCGCCGTCGGGAGAGAAAACTTCCAAATCTGCTTTATTAATTGCGGTCTCTTTGGCCCGCTTCCATACTTTTTTGCTCAAGCCAATAGGCCCTCCGTGTAAAGCATGGGGGCTCGCGGATATGTCTCTATCCAGTGAAAATGAGCTTCCGTTAAGCACGAAACGCCCGTTCCTGATTCTTCCCGCATAACGACCACAAATTGCTCCCAAGTAGTATGGATCGCTTTGATACGCGTTTAGGTTTGGATAACTCAGGACAACGTCACGATGCCCGTTCAAAGTGGGTAATTTAATTGAACTTATCCGTGCACCCAGATTTAGAAGCTCGACCGAAATTCCGTTCTCTGATTTTATCTCGTGCGTTTCTAGATTGGATTTGTATTTCAA
>CAJWLI010000170.1 GCA_913043075.1 uncultured Gammaproteobacteria bacterium | reverse complement strand
GAGAGAGTGATAACAAAGATTGATCGTAAACGAATAGGGTTTTTAATTTTTTTATCCTGCTCTTTTCTACTTTGTTTCGCATTTTACCTTGAGTTAGTAGAGGGCCTCGATCCTTGCCCTCTATGTGCCCTTCAGAGAGCTTGTATGGCTATAGGCGGCGTTTTAGCTGTTATCTCAGTTCTGCATAACCCAGAAAAAACAGGTTTTCGAGGCTACGCTATTTGCCAAGCCCTTTTTTTTTCAATTGGCGGAGTACTAGCAGGTAGACAAATCTATTTGCAAAGCTTACCACCAGATTTAGTGCCTTCATGTGGTCCAGATTTAGATTATCTTCTAGAGATATTTCCTTTTTTTGAAGTTCTTAAAATGATTATTCTCGAAGATGGGACTTGCGCTGAAGTGTTGTGGGAATTTTTAGGATTTAGTATTCCTCAGTGGACCATCTTTGCGTTTTTTATTCTTACAGTAATGTGCTTTATACAGATCAGCAACAAATTGGAGAATTAGAGAACTAGCAAATCGTAATCGCTTACAGCAAAATAATCGACCTAAAAATGTAAACCTCCAGATATCAAGGCAATTAAATGTTTAAAGCAATTAAAAGCTTCCCTGAAACACGTCTTCGCAGGCTACGAACAGACGATTGGAGTAGGCGAATGGTTCGACAAAATAATTTATCAGTCAACGATCTAGTGTATCCGATTTTCGTTACTGAAGAGCAAAATGGTACCAAAATAAAAAGCATGCCAGGTATTGAGCGAATCCCAGAAAAAAGAATCCTTAAAGAAATAGAAGAAATAGAGTTGATGGGAATTCCTGCTGTAGCAATTTTCCCAGTAATCTCAAAAGAAAAGAAAACAGCACTTGGCGAAGAGTCATTCAATAGTAATGGTCTAATTCAGCGCATAGTTCGGGAGATAAAAAGAAAGGAGTTTAACATCGGAATAATTACCGACGTAGCTTTAGATCCTTATACAAACCACGGGCAAGACGGAATACTAGAAGACAATGGAACCATAAATAATGATGGAACCCTCGAAGTCCTGACAAAGCAGGCCCTGAGCCATGCTGAAGCTGGAGCTGATGTCATCGCTCCTTCAGACATGATGGACGGCAGAATAGGAGTCATAAGAACAGAACTGGAAAGAAAAGGTTTTAAAAACACGAAGATACTTGCATATTCAGCTAAGTATGCCTCTAGTTTTTACGGTCCCTTCCGAGATGCAGTAGGGTCAAAAAGTAGTTTAGCAGGAGGATCAAAAGAACAGTACCAGATGGACCCGAGCAATTCAGACGAAGCGATTCATGAAGTGTTTTTAGACATACAAGAGGGAGCGGATATGGTAATGATAAAACCAGGAATCCCTTACTTAGATATAATCTACAGAATCAAACAGGAGTTTCAGATTCCAACCTTCGCCTATCAAGTCAGCGGAGAATACTCAATGCTAAAAGGAGCTATCGACAAAGGATGGCTTCCAAAGAAGGCGATAAACGAATCTCTGATTGCTATCAAACGTAGTGGAGCCGATGGGATTCTCACGTATTTTGCGAAAGAGATTGCTCAAGATCTTCGTTAACACGAAAAGCCATATTTTATCTGGGAATTATATTGTTTATTTCTTGCTCTCGGCTTAGGATAAGACTTTAAAAAATGCTAGGAAAGACGATGTCTGAAATACAACACGTATCTGATGATTCTTTCGAGGAGGAAGTGTTGAGTTCTAAAACACCCGTTCTTGTTGATTATTGGGCTGAGTGGTGTGGACCATGTAAAGTAATAGCCCCTGTGCTAGAAGAAATTGCAAAAGAATATGACGGAAAGATGAAGGTATGTAAATTAGATATTGATGCCAATGAGGCTACTCCACCAAAGTATGGGATAAGGGGAATTCCGACTCTAATGATTTTCAAAGATGGAAATGTCGAAGCTACTAAGGTTGGGGCACTATCAAAATCCCAATTGACAGAGTTCCTAGACAGCAACATTTAACTTAAGAAAAATAATAAAGAAATCGAAAAGTGTGCGATTCAAATAAAAGGGTTGACAACAGAAAATAAAAGTATAACTTAACAAAATAAAAATTGAATTGAGAAAGCGCCACATCCTTCCTTAAGAATTTACTTCGAATAACTCGCAGAAAAATCAAATCTATCTTAATTAAACCTTCACTATCTCTGAAAAGGGAATCTATGAATCTGACTGACCTTAAAACAAAACCAATACCTGAATTATTAGAGATCGCCCATGAAATGGGGATGGACAACCTTGGCAGATCTCGAAAACAGGAAATAATAGCGAATGTCCTGCGTAAACACGCCAAATCCGGCGAATCCATTTATGGAGACGGGACGCTTGAAATCCTTCAAGATGGATTCGGCTTTCTTAGATCCCCGGATAGTTCCTATTTAGCTGGGCCAGATGACATTTATGTATCGCCTAGTCAAATTAGGAGATTTAATTTAAGAACTGGGGACTCCGTGTCCGGAAAAATAAGGCCCCCAAAGGATAGTGAAAGATACTTTGCTTTATTGAAAGTAGACAAAATCAATTTCAATGATCCATCTGACAGCAAAAATAAAATTCTTTTCGAAAATCTTACCCCTCTTTTTCCCGATGAAGCTCTTGCTCTCGAAGCAGGAAACGGAAGCACTGAAGATCTGACAGCAAGAATAATAGATCTAACAGCTCCGATAGGTAAGGGCCAGAGAGCTTTAATTGTTTCTCCTCCAAAAGCTGGTAAAACTCTGATTCTGCAGAACGTAGCCCAGTCTATCATGCGCAACAACCCTGAATGCCATCTAATCGTTCTTCTGATAGATGAGCGACCAGAAGAAGTAACAGAAATGCAAAGATCAGTTCGCGGTGAGGTTGTAGCAAGCACCTTCGATGAGCCACCTTCCCGTCATGTTCAGGTAGCAGACATGGTGATAGAAAAGGCTAAAAGACTCGTAGAAAAAAAGACTAACGTGGTAATCCTTTTAGATTCAATAACGCGTTTAGCCAGGGCTTACAATACTGTGATACCGGCGTCAGGAAAGGTTCTAACCGGTGGAGTTGATGCTCATGCTCTTGAGCGACCGAAGAGATTTTTTGGTGCAGCCAGAAATATCGAAGAAGGAGGAAGCCTCACAATAATTGCGACCTGCCTAATTGATACGGGCTCAAAAATGGACGAAGTTATTTACGAAGAGTTCAAGGGGACTGGCAATTTAGAACTGCATTTAGAAAGGAAAATCGCTGAGAAACGAGTTTATCCTGCTATAAATATTAGACGTTCGGGAACGAGGAGAGAAGACCTCCTCATGTCAGAAGAAGAGCTTCAAAAGGTATGGATCCTTAGGAAGATCTTACACGAAATGGATGATCTGGCTGCCATTGAATTTTTGCTCGAGAGAATGAAAAAAACAAAAAGTAACGAGGAATTTTTTGCTTCCATGAAACGAAAGTAGTCATGACAACTCGCTATCTTTGTGAAATAAACTCGGTTAAAAATTTCCAAGGAGACACTAGAAAAATAATCCTGTCTCTGCCTAAAGGAAAGGATCTAAAATTCTTTGCGGGGCAATACTTGCAAATAATAACACCAGAGAAAAAATTCCCTTTTTCAATAGCTAGCGCCCCAATAAAGCAGAGGCAAATAGAACTGCATATCAAACCTACACCAGAGTCAAAAGACTCTGAAGTTATCGAATCAATTATTAATTCTTCGGAGGTCCTTGAGATTGAGGCCCCTCTCGGCAACTGCTATATAGAAAAACCTCCCACTGGACCATTAATTCTTCTAGCCGCAAGTACTGGGATAACACAAATGAAGAGTATAATTGAATTTCTAGCACCCCATGGTTTTGAACAAGAAACTTTTTTGTATTGGG
>CAJWLI010000169.1 GCA_913043075.1 uncultured Gammaproteobacteria bacterium | reverse complement strand
GAACGGATCTACGAATTTGGTGTACTAAGCGCTATCGGAACTAGTCGTTGGGAAGTTATTAGCTTAGTGCTTTTAGAGGCTCTGTTTCTTGGCATCATAAGTTCTCTGATTGGATTGGTTATTGGAGCTATTGCAAATTATTATTTCAGTATGAACGGTCTCCCGCTTGGAGAAATGGAGTTTTCTGGGGTTATGTTTGGAAACGGCAATTTATACACAGAACTAGCAACCGATCAGTTCATCTTTTTACCGCTGTATGTAATTTTGTTAACTTTGATCACAGCCATTTACCCAGCCTTCTTTGCGTCAAGAATTATACCAACCGAAGCACTTCAGCGCGCACTCTAGGATGCGAAACATGAATATTATTCAAACGAGCAATTTATATAAATACTATGGCGCAGGAGAAACTACTGTGAAAGCAGTGGACGGCGTTAGCTTCGAGATAGAAAGAGGCGAGTTTACTGCGATCATAGGGCCATCAGGATCAGGAAAAACTACATTGCTCCATTTGATCGGAGGACTTGATACTCCAGACCAAGGAGAGATAAAGCTATCCGATCAAAAGATTGCTGCCATGAGAGGGAACCAACTGTCGGACTTCCGACGAGATCACATTGGGTTTATTTTTCAAGCATACAACTTGATTCCAGTTTTGACCGCCTCAGAAAATATCGAATATATTATGTTGCTCCAAGGAATAGAAAAAAAAGAAAGAAAAAAGAGGGTTGAGCAGATACTCGAAATAGTTGGACTTGAAGGGCTCGGGGATCGTCGGCCGGCAAAACTTTCGGGGGGCCAGCAGCAAAGAGTCGCAGTGGCAAGAGCGATGGTGTCTAAACCCGATATCATATTAGCCGACGAACCGACTGCTAATCTGGACAGCAAGACAGGAATGAAGCTTCTTGAAGTGATGCGCGATCTAAATAAAGAGTTCAAAATGACCTTTGTTTTTTCTACCCACGACGAAAAAATCATGGATCTCGCAACGCGCTTAATTCACCTGCGCGACGGGATTATCGAAAAAGATGAACGAAAGTAAACGTTAAATGCCCTTTCTTTTCCTTGCTCTCTTGGTATTGGCAGAGCCTAACTTAGCGGAAACAAGATTGAGCGGGTACGCTAAATCTACGCTCCTTGTTAACAAAGTTGAGAAAACCCCACAGCTAGATTTTCCAACATCCTACGAAGCACAAAATAACTTTAGAATTATGCTTGATGGATTCAAAAACAATCTAAGTTGGGAAGTACACTATGAAATGACTCCAATTTTTAGCTCTCGAACATTAATTTCTTCTTACTTTGAATCGGAAAACTCTGCTTATCGTGCCTACGATTTGGACAAGATTCTTTCAAGCAACGAAAGCAAAAACAAAACCTATCAAAACCTCGATCGTCTAAATGTTCAATTCCAGTTTGACGATAGCGATCTAACCATAGGCAGACAAAGCATTGATCTCGGTTCTGCAAGGATGATCAAACCAACTGACATCTTTTTACCCTTTAACTTACAAACGCTTAACACCGAATATCGGATTGGCGTCGACGCTTTCCGTTATCAAACACACCTTTCGGAGCTGTCGGAAATCGATGTCGGAGTTATTTTTGGGAGCGAGGGTAAATCTGAGAATTCAGCTGCCTACCTAAGAATTCAGACGAATTTTCGTGGAGCCGACCTGAAAGTTTCTATGATCGAATATGCTAGGCAAACTCTTTACAGTTTTGGCATAGAGACAGCAATAAAAAAATCTGGGTTCTGGTTTGAAGTAGCTGATGTGCAAGGTGATGAGCATTACACACTTGTTTCTTTAGGTCTTGACCGTGCTCTTTCTGAGACCCTATTTGCTCAGATCGAGTACCACCACAATGGTGCTGGTACGGATGATCCCTCTGCGTACACGCAAAAAATTAATGAAATAGCATACAAAAAAGGGGGAGTGACTCTATTTGGTAACGATTACTTCTTGCCATCGATCTCAGCTCAAATCTCGCCTTTACTCAATCTTTCTTTTGGGGCGGTGTTTAACCTCACCGACAATTCGTCTTTCATCTCGCTGCTTGGAGAATGGAGCGCTACCGAAAATTTCTATGTCGACTTAGGGTGGTACCATTTTTCTGGAAGAGATTTTTTAGAATTACCGAGTGGAACGGTTACTTTGGGGTCCGAATATGGGCTGAACTCAGACTTAGTATTTACAACCTTAAAGTACTATTTTTAGAAAATACAAGGATTAAGAAATGACCAATTACTTAAAAGACAAAGTAGTTATTGTTACTGGCGCGGCGGCGGGTTTTGGAGAGATTCTGAGTCGAAAAATTTCAGCGATGGGCGCGAAAATTGTGGCAGGCGATATCGACCAAAAGGGCCTTACAAAAATAACCGAAGATGTGAGAGACCGAGGGGGTGAGATTATTGGCGTGGCGACTGACGTTACCGATAGAAATCAAATGCGACTTTTGGCGGAAGAAGCGGTAAAGGAGTTTAACGCCATCGACATTCTGATAAATAACGCCGGGATCATGCCGCTCGCATTTTATTCTGATCATCAGAACGCCGAAGACTCTTGGGAGCGATGTATAGATATTAATATTAAAGGAGTGTTAAACGGGATTACATCTGTTCATGATCAAATGATCAAACAAGGGGAAGGACATATAGTCAATCTTGCTTCAATTTACGGCAACTATCCGACAGCAGGGGGAGGAGTGTATGGCGCAACAAAGGCTGCTGTCATATTCTTATCTGAATCCTTAAGGATCGAATCTCAAGGAAAAATCAAAGTGACTATCGTCAGGCCGACGGGGGTCCCAGCAACAAATCTTGGGGCCGGCATTATCAATCCAGCAGCGGTGACAGGACTGCTCGGCGAAAATACCGCTTCATACATGAGTAAATTTGAAGCAGCAGAGGCGGGACAACTTCCCTCTTCAATGACAGATATAAACCACATTGAGTATTTCGCCCTAGATCCCGAATCTTTAGTTGACCAAATTATTTATGCAATAAATCAACCTAAAGGCGTCGCGATATCAGACATCACCGTGCGAGCCTCAGGCGATGGATATGTGATTTAGAAAAATCCAAAAAAGATAGCAACACAAACAAAAGACAAAATTGAGATGATTAAAAATGTTCCTTGAGCGCCAATTAAACGAGGATAATTTGAGCCCTCTTTAGTTCCAAGACCATAAGCGTGCATTAACCTGCAAAGAAGGAGAGCTGCCCCAAACACATGCACAAATTCTGAAGGTGCTCCCTGAACCTCTATGAGAAAAAGAAGGAGCAGCGCTAAGGGAACATTTTCAACAAAATTGGCTTGCACTCTCAAGACCGCATCTGGCTGCCACTCGGGAGCTTTGTTGCTGCGAAGCCTGACATACAATACGAAGTTGGCAAGAAATACAGCAAAAAGACCGTGCAGACCAATGTACAAGCTAGAGACTGGCAATGATAAAACATCCATCAATTTAAACCTCCACCAACGATCTGAGCTAACCCTAGGAGAGTTAAAACGAGTCCGATGTAACTATACTGGTCTAACCAAAATATTTGAAATGCGCCGGAAGAGCCTTTTTCAAAATTTGGTTTTTTACCTGCCCGAAAAGCCCACGGCAGATTTCCTACCCACAAGATAAGAAGACCGTGAAATAGAAAACCCAAACCTGATGCGATTAACCAAATACTCATTTTTCTCCTTTTACGCGTTTTTAAGCCAAACTAGCTATCAAATGCCTCTTTTGCTTTTAGGTCTGAACGAAGAGTCCTCGAACCAAGATAATAATGAAAAGCGGACCAGAAGTTGCCTGCCACGGCTAAGGTCAGAAGAGAATATCTAATAGACTCTTCCCCGAATTCTGGTCTCCAAAGGTCCGAGAGAAATCCAGCAAA
>CAJWLI010000168.1 GCA_913043075.1 uncultured Gammaproteobacteria bacterium | reverse complement strand
AATGAGGTTTTGGCGGTTTTAGTTGCTGACTGTGTTCCTGTTTTATTTTCGAGTAAAAACGGAAGCTGTGTCGCGGCTGCTCATGCTGGTTGGCGTGGTTTAGCGAACGGAGTCTTGCATCGAACTGTTGAGGCAATCGGCGTATCACCCCTTTGTGCTTGGATCGGTCCCTGCATTGGCCCGTGTCACTACTTAGTCAAACGAGATGTATTTAATCGCTTTCCAAATCAGGCTGGGTTTAGAGAAAAATCAAAAAATCAGTGGGAAATGGACCTCGCGCTAATAGCCGCCGATCAGCTTGTTAGTCTGGGCGTCGAGGTTTTCGGCGGTGGTTTTTGCACGTTTTGTGACGTAAAACGTTTCTATTCATACAGGAGAGACGGTGTTACTGGAAGGATGGGAGCTTTTATATGGATCGAGTAATATTAAGATGCTGAGGGAATTTTTAGTTTAACTGCGAGTTTGATGGCGATTTTCGCAACTTAAATAAAGACTTTCGGTTTAGAAAAAAAGTTTGTATTTGACTGCTGCCTTGGGATGCAAGAAAATCACCGACCCACTTTTTTTAACCTTTAATGAACCAGGAGATTTTTGTGGAAAAGCTTTCGGGCGCTGACATGCTTATTCGGGCTTTACAGGATGAGGGCGTTGAATATCTTTTCGGGTACCCCGGAGGGGCAGTGCTTCACATTTATGATGCGCTTTTCAACCAGGAGAAAATAAAGCATATATTGGTCCGTCATGAGCAAGGTGCAACTCATATGGCGGATGGGTACGCGCGAGCAACCGGAAGAACAGGGGTGGTGCTTGTAACGAGCGGTCCAGGAGCCACCAACGCGATTACCGGAATTGCGACTGCATATATGGATTCTATCCCTATGGTCGTTATCTCCGGTCAAGTCCAGAGCCACTTGATCGGCACTGACTCTTTTCAAGAAACAGACATGATTGGAGTTTCCAGGCCAGTTGTGAAACACAGCTTCCTCGTAAAGGATGCTAGAGACATACCAGAAACCATAAAAAAAGCTTTTTTTATAGCATCTTCTGGTCGACCCGGTCCGGTAGTAGTAGATATTCCGAAAGATAAAACAAATCCAAATGACTTATTTGAGTATAAATACCCCAAGTCAGTTTCTCTTCGATCCTATAATCCATCTCAAAAGGGTCACGCAGGCCAGATTCAAAAAGCCGTAGATCTTTTATTGAAGGCAGAAAAACCGATGATCTACTCTGGAGGGGGTGTGATTTTGGGAGAGGCTTCAAATGCTTTGACTGCGCTCACGAGAGAATTAGGATTCCCAATCACGAACACATTAATGGGGTTGGGAGGCTTCCCGGGTACTGACCAGCAATTCCTTGGAATGCTTGGAATGCACGGCACTTATGAAGCGAATAATGCTATGCATCATTGTGATGTCTTGTTAGCTGTTGGAGCTCGTTTTGACGACAGAATTACCAACACTCCCTCAATGTTCTGTCCAAATGCAAAGATAATTCATATTGACGTTGATCCAGCTTCAATCTCGAAGACCATTCGAGCTGATATCCCTATAGTAGGGGATGTTGGTGTCATCCTTAAAGAAATGATGGACTTGGTCAAGAATAAGAGATCGAAAAAGCCAAATAAAACTCTAATTAGTAAGTGGTGGGATCAAATAGCTCTTTGGCGAGAACAGGATTGCCTGAAGATAAAAAGAACAGCGGAAGATGACCAGATTATTAAACCTCAAGATGGAGTGAAAGCCGTTTATGAGGCGACCAGAGGAGAAGCCTTCGTCACCTCGGACGTTGGCCAGCATCAGATGTTTGCCGCTCTCTACTATCCGTTTGACGAGCCACGCAAGTGGATAAATTCGGGCGGGCTCGGAACGATGGGTTTTGGTCTCCCTTCTGCAATGGGAGCACAGGTCGCTTTTCCCGAAAGCACGGTCGTTTGTATTACGGGCGAGGGCAGTATTCAAATGAATATCCAAGAACTATCGACGTGTTCACAATACGAGTTGCCAGTAAAGATAATTAATCTAAATAACCAATCATTAGGAATGGTCAAGCAATGGCAAGACATGCAGTACGAGGGGCGCCATTCTCATAGCTATATGGACTCATTGCCTGATTTCGTCGCGCTAGCAGAATCGTATGGACACAAAGGGTTCAAAATACAAAGTCGGTCGGATTTAGAACCCGTTCTCAAAGAAGTTTTTTCCATTAAAGATAAGCTCGTTTTCGTGGATATTATGGTCGACCCCAAGGAACACGTTTATCCCATGTTGGTAGCTCCCAATGGTTCGATGAGAGACATGTGGTTGGAAAAAGGAGTTAGGACCTGATGAGAAGAATTGTTTCAGTATTATTAGAGAACGAATCAGGAGCACTATCGCGACTTATCGGGCTTTTTGCGCAACGAGGGTACAATATCGAGACTCTGACGGTAGCTCCGACAGAAGATCATACGCTGTCAAGGTTAACGTTAACGACGGTCGCTGGCGATGATGAAATTGAGCAAATAACTAAACAGGTAAATAAGCTAGTCGAAGTCGTGAAACTAGTGGACCTCTCAGAGGGAGACCACGTGGAGCGAGAACTAATGTTGATTAAGGTCAAAGCAGGGAGTGATCAAAGAGAAGAGATCAAAAGAGTTGCAGACATATTCAGAGGCCAGATAGTGGATGTGGTCCATGACGCATATACAATTCAATTAACAGGAACATCAGAAAAAATAGATGCCTTTGTTAAGGCTTTGCCGCAGGGCTCGGTAGCAGAAGTTGCTAGATCTGGCGTGCTAGGCCTTTCGAGAGGAGAGAAAGCGCTTTCGATTTAGTTAAAGTCACATTTGATTATTTGAAAAGCAGATAAAAGGAGAATTTAAATTTGTCTGAGCAGGAACCCGAGAAACTGGATCCGGCCCAAGTCACTGACATTGGGGAAAGGCGAGGACTAAGGCGCGGAATATACCTGCTTCCTAACCTGGTGACTACAGGAGCTCTTTTTTGCGGTTTCTACGCAATTATAGCTGCACTATCGGGAGAGCTTGAACTAGCATGCACGGCTATTGTTATAGCAGGTTTTTTAGATGCTCTAGATGGAAGGATCGCAAGATTAACTAATACTGCAACCGAGTTCGGTGTTCAGTACGACAGCATGTCCGATCTGGTAGCATTTGGTGTTGCCCCGGCGATCCTTTTGTACAGTTGGTGTTTAAACGAACTAGGGAAAATCGGTTGGATTGTAGCCTTTTTCTACGTCTGTTGTACTGCACTTCGACTTGCTCGCTTTAACACTGCTCCGGATACGAAGGTATTCTTTGGTTTGCCGAGCCCTATGGCTGCTGGGACTCTTGCGACGCTGGTTTGGACTTGGGTCGACAATCTCCAACCAATTAACGGTTTTACTTTTTCTTTCGTCCTTGCGATTTTTGCTGTTTTCGCGGCTCTACTTATGGTCAGCAATGTTCGTTACTACAACCCAAAAAATATTAAGGGACAAGTACCATTTCGCTATATGTTTTTGGTGATTTTGATGTTTGTTTCTATACTGATTTATCCGCCCGGGATGCTTTTAGTTATTGGAACGGTTTACGCTCTTTCAGGTCCAGTCATGGCCTTGGGGAGAAGACTCCATAAGCATAGTGAATAGAGCGCTCTAGATTCAGCCCAGATAGTGCGGTTCAAAGTGAATTAACGGTATTTTTTCATGGCCAAAAAACTAAACAGGAATACATACGAGAACGAGGTTACCGATGAGTCAGTTTACTTAAGCCGCCGTTCCCTCCTTAAAGGGTTTGGGGCCAGCATTATGGGTTGTTATTCGCCATCACTTTTCTCAGATAAGAGTTCTTCGACTGGCAACGAGTTTAGGTCTGAGTTTCATCAGATGTTATATCAGAAAATAAGTTCAAGACTAAAAGAAGATGCAACAAAACTCGCTGAGTCTACTCCTTTCAATTATGCCTCGAGCTACAATAATTTTTATGAGTTCGGTTCAGGAA
>CAJWLI010000167.1 GCA_913043075.1 uncultured Gammaproteobacteria bacterium | reverse complement strand
GGGATAACCAAGTTTTTAAAAAGATCAGGATGCTATCAAGGCCCGGAGCAAGAGCTCTGACTTACTCATCGGCAGGGAAAGTTAAATTAAATCTAGAGAATAATGGCTTTAAAACAAAAAAAGAGCGGGGTTTTGGAAAGAAAAAAGAAATGTTAACAGGTTGTCTTGACGGCAAATGGCTGCCAGCTGCGCTAATAGATAAAGATTTCACAATCGTCGGCTCAGGACTAGCTGGTTTGTTTTGCGCAGAGGCTTTACGGAAACGTAATATCCACCCAACTATTATTGACATGGGCGCGGCGGGGCCCTCCTTCATTCCTCAGCTAAGCGTTTTTCCGCTCTTGGCAAAAAGAGCTGAACCCCAATACCTAATGTCTATTGCTGCGAGCGAATACATGGTCGACGCTCCCGGTTTTTTTCGCTCCGGGCTGACCTCTGTTCCCACTAAAGAAAGCGAACAAAAAAGGCTCAGAGAAATCTGCCATCGTCTCCCCGATTCGCTTATATCAGAAATCAAGAGGAATCAATTCCATTTTCCGCGCGCCGGATGGTTCAACACCGAGATTTTTTCAAAGAAACTAGACCTAGAAAAAAAACTACTCAACATCACAGAACTCAGATTTGATAATTGCTGGGAGGGTTATAGCGACAATGAAAAAGTATTTTCTTCACAGAATCTTATTTTGGCTACAGGTGCAAACTTAGAACTTTTACCCGATCAACTGGAAATAAAGAAAATTAGAGGGCAAGCGATATCAGTCGAAACTTATGGCCTGAGAAGTATTTTGAATGGTGTTGTCACGATCTTCCCGACCGTTACGGGCAAATCTGTGGTCAGCGGGACCTACCAAAACAGTTCTATTCTTCAGATATCTCTGGAAGACACAAATCTATTACTCGAACAAGCGGAAACACTTTTAGGAAAATCCTTACATATCCAAAGTGAATGGGTTGGACTGAGAGCATCTACCCGTGATCGCACACCAATTGTAGGACAGGCACCGAAGTGGGCAGCCCTAACAAAGACCCAACGAGTAAGAGATGTGAAATTATTTGAACCGGGTCTTCATTACTGCTTGGCTTTTGGTTCAAGGGGAGCTACTCACGCCCGGTTATATTCCGAGCAGCTTGTCAGCAAGATTCTTGGCGAGCCTTGTGCGCTTGGAAAAATTGAACAAGCGATACTCTCCCCAGCGCGCTTCTTTATAAGAACCCAAGTTAGATTG
Source organism: uncultured Gammaproteobacteria bacterium (assembly GCA_913043075.1). Taxonomy (GTDB): domain Bacteria; phylum Pseudomonadota; class Gammaproteobacteria; order Pseudomonadales; family Azotimanducaceae; genus UBA9659. Next base: position 2,772 of record CAJWLI010000167.1, on the reverse strand, counting down.
TAATCAATGAAAACCTCGGGTATTTACGACGCCTTCAATTCTAGATATCTCTGCGAGTAACTGATCGGAAACTTTGGTATCAATATCGATCAGGTTATATGCAATTTCATCTTTACTTTTGTTTAGCATGTCGAGCACATTAATATTTTTGTCCGCCAAGGCTGAAAGCACGCTTCCCAGTATCTTTGGGACGTTTCGGTTCACGACCGCTAAACGAAATGAGCCAAGCGTTCGCTCAAGGTTTACTTCTGGAAAATTTACGGAATTCTTTATATTTCCATTTTGGAGAAACTCAGTGATCTGAGAAGCAACCATGAACGCGCAATTTTCTTCGGCTTCAGACGTGCTAGCTCCTAGATGAGGCATGAGGATCACATTTTCTAGTCCCAACATGCCAGGCGTCGGGAAGTCCGAAATGAATTTCTTTACCTTCCCATTAGCCAAAGATTCTCGCAAGCCTTTTTCATCTACTATCTCTTCACGGGAGAAATTTAACAAGACGCCGCTATCCTTAAAATTATTCAGCAAATCTTTATCCACTATCCCCATCGTTTCTTTTGAAGATGGAATATGAAGCGTAACGATGTCTGCTCCTGCAAACAAATTCGGTAAATTTTTTATCCTTTCTACTTGGCTGGACAACTTCCAAGCAGCCTCAACCGATAGTGCGGGATCATAACCTATTACCTTCATGCCTAAATTTAAGGCTGTCTCAGCGACCATCGACCCTATCGCTCCAAGACCTAGAACACCAAGCGTTTTGCCTCTTAACTCAGTTCCTTTGAAGACTTTTTTTGACGATTCTACGATTTTGTTCATTTCTTTTTTGTCGTTGTCGACATCAAGGCTCTGAACAAAATTTATCCCCTCTGAGACACCTCGAGCTGACAACAATAGGCCCGCAAGGACAAGTTCTTTGACGGCGTTTGCGTTGGCGCCAGGGGTATTAAAAACAACCACTCCTTTCTCCGTGCAAATCTCAACAGGTATGTTATTTACACCTGCACCCGCTCGCCCGATCGCCAGCACCTCAGAATTTAACTCTTCTACATTGAGTTTGTGACTTCTCAAAACGATCGCATCGCCGTCGAGAATCGATTCACCAAGCTCGTAGCCTTGGTCTCTGAAAACACTCAAGCCTCTCTCAGAGATATTATTTAGACATCGGATCCTATACATAAACAAACCTTAGTATTCTAGTTTTAATGCAGAAGCAAATTAGGGCGTAGCCTAGCATGTTTAGAAGGTTGTTTGACCCGTAATTTTTTTGATTTCTTTGATGATTATTGAAACCGCGTCCGGTGTTTTAAAATTTGCCATGTGCTTTTCTATGCTAGTTTTATTCTCCATCAAATTTTTGAGCTCTTGAATAAAAATATCGTCCGCGAGGAGATCCTCTTCTATAAAACGACTGTAACCTAACTCGCAGAATTTTTTAGCATTCTCTAGCTGATCTCCGCGGCTCGAAGTTTTGGGAAGCGGCACAAGAAGATGAGGCTTTCTCAACGCAAGCAATTCATAGATCGAATTTGCACCAGCCCGCGAAACAACCACCGAAGCCGCAGCAAGTATGTCGCCAAAGTCGTGATGGAGAAATTCCTTTTGGATATAACCTTTTTTTTCCTTTTCCTGCGAGCGGTTACCCTCGCCAGTAATATGCACAACGTTGAAAGACTCCAACAGCTTGTCTTGGAGACGGAACATCAGCTCGTTCAGAAATCTAGCGCCCTTACTTCCTCCGAAGACGAGCAAAATTGGCAAGTTAATGTCAAATTTTAATAGGCTGGCTCCTTTTTTAGCATCTGCCTCTAATAGGGCTCTTCGAAGAGGTGTTCCTGTCAAGACAACGCGTTTGTCACTAAGCTGGCCCACGGTAGGAGGGAACGTCAAGCATATTTTCGAGCAGAATGGGAAGGTAAGTCTGTTTGCCAATCCGGGTGTCAGATCCGATTCGTGCGCAATAATTGGGATATTTAACACTCTTGCAGCTAAAACAAGTGGCACTGCTACATAACCGCCCTTTGAAAAGACGAGGTCTGGTTTCTCAATGACACATAGCCTCAAGCTTTGGAAGAACCCTACAATTACCTTGAACGGATCATAAAAATTCTTTAACGAAAAGTACCTCCTTAGCTTCCCAGACTTTATCTTAAAAAACGGTACCGAAATACTTGAAATCAATTTTTCTTCGACACTAGAACTCTCTCCGACATACCCAATCTCAAAATCAAGAGTCAACTCTCGGATGACCGCAATATTGGGTGTGACATGCCCTGCGGTTCCCCCGCCTGTAAAAAAAATTTTCGGCATCAGATTCTTAAGACCTCTTTAACAAAGGGAATTGAAACTTTTCGATGTTGTTTCATTGTTTCAGATTCTAGTTTTTCTACGAGGGCTTCGATTTCTTGCATATCTCTTTTTGATCGATTTAAGATGAACCTGCCAACGTCAAAAGAAATCTCGAAACCTCGTAACTTTGCTGTTCTTCGCATGAAATCAAGCCTCGTCTTGTCGTCAAAAGGCCCGAGGTAGACCCTATCACCAGCCCTCAGTCTGGAACCTAAATCTGCCAAACTTACCTTAAGATTATCAGGAGTGACTGATGTGCCCAATATTAGTTTTCTCTTTGTATCTTCCATCAAATTAATTAAATGGAAAAGCGATAACTCCCACTCGGAAATACCGCAGACCTCGTTTAATTTATCTATGCAAACTAAATCGCATGTTCCGGCTTTCTCAAAAGCAAAGGGATTATGTGAGATGTTGGTCTCG
>CAJWLI010000166.1 GCA_913043075.1 uncultured Gammaproteobacteria bacterium | reverse complement strand
GGAATGTTTAAAATCTTTGCGATTTCAGCTGATTTCGATGTTAACAATGAGGTCCAGGTAGTACCGATACCACGAGCTCGCATCGCCACCATCATTGACCATGCAGCAGGAAGTATAGATCCATAGAAACCCACCTGCTCACTAACAGAATCTCCTGGCTCCCCTATCGCCAGAACAAAAATCATACACGGTATCTCGTGTAATCTATCCATTAATGCAAGATGCGAGCTTTTTAGAGCAATTCCTCTGGTCTCGCTGATCTCTAAAAGGGTCTGGCGATACAGTTTAGCTACATCAGATTTCCGCTTCTTGTCGGTCAAAATCAAGAACCGCCAATTCTCGCCGATGATTCCTGTCGGCGCCTGAACTGCCGCATTTATACATGCTATTAAATCTTCTTCGCTGATTGGCCTTGAGTAATCCAGTTTTTTTCGAACTGATCGGGTAGAGCTAAGAACAAATTCGATGTCGTTTTTATTCGGATTCTCCATGTTATCGCGTCATGTTCCTCGAAAATGTGTATCATAATATTTTGTAATCAAAAACAGCACTCTTTTTATGTCAGAAAAATTTGAACTTTTCCCCTCCGTAAATGTTTTGGGCGGAGAGCTTAAACCCTGTGGCAACGATCCGATTACAGGGTTTTTTAGAGATGGCTTTTGTAATACGTGTACAGAGGACTTAGGATCTCATACGGTTTGCGTAGAGGTCTCGAATGATTTTTTAAATTACTCAAAAGAGGTAGGCAATGATTTATCCACTCCAATCCAGCTTGCTCGATTTCCCGGTTTAGTCCAAGGCGATCGTTGGTGCCTATGCGCTGGGAGGTGGCTGGAAGCGTATAAGGAGGGCAAGGCTCCAAAGATTTTCTTGGAAAATACCCACATCGACGCGATGAAAATTATCCCCCGAGAATTATTAGAAGAATTCGCTGCTCAAATTAATTAATAAACTTTGTCAGCTCTTCTTGATGAAGAGGATCGGATATCTCAATCAATTTTTTGGCTCGTTCTTTTAATGAACAATTTTTTATTTCGGCTACACCATACTCGGTAACGATCGTATCAACATCTGTTCTCAATGCTGTAACAAAATCTACTCTGGGAACAATTTTTGAAAGCTTTCTGTCCTTGGTAGACGCACTCATTGCGACTATCGATCTCCCGCCTTTAGAGGCACAAGCCGACCTCATGAAATCAACAGAACCCCCGGTACCAGAAATCTGGCGGTTGCCAACCATCTCAGCGTTTACTTGACCAAAGAGATCAACTTGTATCGCTGAATTAATTGATACAAAATTTTCTAGCTGACTAATAATGTTTATCTCATGCGTGTAATTCGCACTTTTGAAAATAACGTTAGCTGCTTTTCGATTAATCGCTAACCAGTCAAGCATTCTTTCGGATCCAAGAGCCATCCCGATTACATGTTTACCCCTGTCAATTTTTTTACGCGACCCATTAATAACGCCCGTGTCGATCAGATCCATGACTGCGTCGTCCAATAGCCCTCCATGAAAACCGAGGTCGCTGTGATTTTTTAAATTGGCTAAGATTGCTGAGGGAACTGCTCCTATACCGGTCTGGAGACAATCTCCATCAGAAATCAGATCACTCACTATCCGCCCAATTTTTTGAGAGTTATTGTCAATTTCTACTAGAGGGTAAACTGGCTTTCCTGACTTGCTTTGAATAATTAAATCTACGCGATCACTCTCTACCTTTGGGCATGTCCTTGGTGCTAAAAAACTCGAATTTTCTTCAATGATTATGTGTCTAGCGCTGAGTATTATCGCGTCAAGAAAATCGATATTTGGTCCAAATCTTAAAACTCCGTCAATGTCTCGAGCCGCTTGAAAAATAGCCACATCGAGCTCTAGATTTGACAGGAACTCAAAAATGTTTCGCATGTGAATTGGTATAAAATTCACGCGCCCTTCGGCCACTCCTTCCTTCAAGTAAGGACTCATAAAGAAAGTTTTTAAACTAGATCCTGCTCCGAGAAGCGATAAATCTTTCTTATTTATCCCACCAAGAGGAAATTGAATCCACTGAATATCTCTGAAAAAAGTTTGGTTCTCTTCGATCAAAGAGATTATGCCTTTGGGCTCACTGGCGCTCCCGCTGACATAGACCGATACTCCAGGGGTTAGCAGCGATTTTAAGTTCTCAATGACTTTATCGTTATCCATCCCTCTCACTTTATAAATTTACCCGGGCTCTTGTCGACAACAAAATAAAAAAATAGAATCTTGACTGGCGAGAAACAAGAGAAAACGATGAGCGAGACAGCCGAAGAAAAAAATTTTGATTTACCAGACCCATGGAAAGTAGATATCGCTGATATCAATCCAGTTAATCCTGCGCTTTTTCAGCAAGACAAACATTGGGATGTTTTTTCTCGTTTGCGTAAAGATGACCCAGTTCACTTTAATGAAGACTCAGATTTTGGCAGGTATTGGTCGATCACCAAGTTTAACCACATTATGGAAGTCGATACTAACCATAAAGTCTTTTCATCTGAAGGTGGAATTACCCTAGGTCCAACCGCCAGCCAAATTGCTTCCGGCGAAGCAATGGATACTCCAATGTTCATTGCAATGGATCCTCCAAAACACGACCAACAAAGAGCCACCGTCTCACCCGTGGTACAGCCATCCAATCTTGCTAAATTAGAAAACACAATCCGGACCCGAGCAGGAAAAATACTCGACGAACTGCCCAGAAATGAAGAATTCGATTGGGTAGACAAAGTTTCTATAGAATTAACCACCCAGATGTTAGCAACTCTTTTCGATTTCCCTTTCGAGGACCGAAGAAAGCTTACACGATGGTCAGACGTTGCAACAGCAATACCCGGACAAGGGATAATTGATTCGTTACAACAAAGAAGAGAAGAACTGCTTGATTGTCTTAATTGCTTCACCGAACTCTGGAACATCAAGGCAAAGAAGCCTGAGAGCAACGACTTAATATCAATGCTTGTTCATGGAGAAGAAACCAGAAATATGCAGCCACTAGAGTTTCTTGGCAACCTTATACTTCTTATAGTGGGAGGGAACGATACAACTCGAAATTCTATCTCCGGTGGGGTATTGGCTTTAAACGAAAACCCGATGGAATATCAGAAGCTTCGCAACGACCCCTCTTTGATTACAAGCATGGTGCCTGAAATAATTCGGTGGCAGACACCGCTCGCTTATATGAGAAGAACAGCGATTCAGGATATAAACTTCCACGGAAAGTTGATCAAAGACGGAGATAAAGTAATAATGTGGTACGTCTCTGGGAACCGAGATGAAGAGGTAATTGATAATCCTGACAACTTTATCATTGACCGTAAAAATGCAAGACACCACCTTGCATTTGGCTTTGGCATACACCGATGCATGGGCAATCGATTGGCCGAAATGCAGCTCAGGGTGGTTTGGGAAGAAATCCTGAAACGGTTTCGTTTTATAGAATTAAGTGGGGATATAGAACGCACATATTCGTCCTTTGTAAAGGGCTATACAAGCATGCCAGTAAAAGTTCATGATTGGTAAGATAACGACGGTCGATTTATAGCAAGGGGCTATTTTAAACTCAAAAAAAAGCCCTCATTCTGAGGGCTAAGAGGGATAATTTAGAAGAAAGGGCCTCCAAGGGGAGGCCCAATCCAGAGGGACCTTAGCTCCTGAATTCCGGATAGGCTTCCAATCCAGTTTCTGAAATATCTATACCTTGAGCTTCTTCCTCTTCCGAAACTCGTATGCCCATTACCATTTTCAGAATGCCCCAGACAATCAAACTTGCCCCGAATACCCAGACAAAGATTGTAATAGCTCCGATGATTTGTCCGGAGAAAGAAACACCGTCGTTTGTAAGCGGCACTAAGAGAAGTCCGAGAAGTCCGCAAGTTCCATGAACCGAAATCGCGCCTACGGGATCGTCAATCTTGATCTTGTCTAAAAATACGATAGAAAGCACAACCAACACACCGCCAATAGCACCAAAAATTGTTGCAAGCA
>CAJWLI010000165.1 GCA_913043075.1 uncultured Gammaproteobacteria bacterium | reverse complement strand
TTTGAATCTTCAAAGACAATTATATTCTCTGGACTAACTCCCATCCTTTGGGCGCAAAGAATAAAAATATCAGGAGCTGGTTTTGATCTTAAAAGTTCAGGATCATCTCCGTGAACTTTACACTCGAAAATATCTGACCAAGCTCGGTGTCCGATTTTGATTTCGCATAGAGCTTTGCTTGAGCTAGTGGCGAGGGCGATTCGGGTTCCTGTCTCCATCAGCCGCTGCAAGTATTCGCCGGCGCCCTTTATCTCGGTTGCTTTCGGGAATAGAACTCTCAGGTGCACTTCTCTTCTTTCAAGGAATTCCTGTGGTGTCATTTCCAAATTGAACTCTTTTACGGTCAAAGATGCGCTTGTTAAGGCATCTCCGCCCATGATTTTTCGTTTGAAATCGTTTGTGAACTTTTTTCCATAAGGTTCTAGGACGACTTGGGTCGCCTCTGAATAAAAAGGCTCGGTATCTACTAAAGTGCCATCTAGGTCAAAGATTGCCGTTGAAAATTTAAATGGCAGTTTCATAAAATATTTCCGAAAAATTTTTTAATTTGGGGATAGAAATTCTAATTTTTTTGTCTATAGAAAAGATTCTGCTTAGTTTACCATTACCCGAACGAAAGTCGGTGAATATTGGAGGGTTAAACACTAGATGATTGAAGTAAACAATCTAGCAAAAAGATACGGTAATTTCAGTGCCGTCTCTGACATCAGCTTCTCTGTTAAACCGGGCGATATTTTGGGTTTTCTTGGCCCAAACGGTGCTGGTAAATCGACCACGATGAAAATGATTACTGGGTTCTTAAAGCCAAGTGAAGGGAGCGTTCAGATTGAGGGTAACGACATTGAAAATAACACAATTGAAGCCCAGCGCCTGATTGGATATCTTCCCGAAGGTGCGCCAGCTTACGATGAGATGTCTGTAGAAACTTTCTTGTGCTTTATTTGTGAAGCACGTGATCTCAGAGGAAACAGCCAAGTTAAGGCCCTATCGCGGGTCATTGACATGATGTCTCTTTCCACAGTTTTGAATCAGAGAATTCAAACAATCTCTAAAGGATTTAAGCGTAGGGTAGGTCTTGCTCAAGCAATTTTGCACGATCCTAAAGTGCTGATCCTGGATGAGCCGACGGATGGATTAGACCCGAACCAAAAGCATGAAGTCAGAAAAATGATCAGAAATTTGTCCAAAGACAAAATTGTAGTTGTTTCCACACACATCCTCGAAGAAGTATCCGCAGTTTGTAATCGTGCAATCATATTAAACGAGGGAAAGATCGTATCTGATAGCACTCCCAGCCTGCTTCTCGAGAAAAGCAAATACCACGGAGCAGTTACAATCCAAGCCAATCCGAGCGAAATAAAAGAATTAGCCGAAAATTTAGGGAAACAGCCTTTTGTGCTTGATTTAGAACAGGCAGGAAAAGACTTAACGCTATTTCCGTTTGACGGAGACCATGATCTTCTAACGAAAGTTATAGATGCTTGCAAGAAAAATGAGTGGGAAATGCCCTCTATTCGCTCGGAGGAAGGAAGGTTGGATGAAGTGTTTAGAACTCTAACGGAGGATGGATCGCGATGAAGATGGCTGTGATACTAAAGAGAGAATTGTCGAGCTACTTCTCTACACCGATAGCGTACGTCTTTATATTAATATTTTTAGTGCTCGCTAGCGTTTTTACATTTTACATAGGGAGTTTCTATGAGCGTATGCAGGCAGACCTGATTCCTTTCTTCAGCTTTCACCCTTGGTTGTATCTTTTTTTGATTCCGGCTATTTCAATGAGAATGTGGTCAGAAGAGAGGAACTCAGGGACCTTAGAATTGTTGTTAACTTTACCAATCTCTAAAATAGAAATTATCCTTGGAAAATTTCTCGCGGCATGGCTTTTTTCTGGCATAGCTTTAACCTTAACTTTTCCGCTTTGGATTTCAGTTAACTATCTTGGCGATCCAGATAATGGCGTGATATTTGCGAGTTACATTGGCAGTTGGCTAATGGCAGGTGGGTTCTTATCCATTGGTTCTTGTATGTCAGCGCTGACAAGGAGCCAAGTGGTGGCTTTCGTGCTTTGTGGTTTCATAACACTTTTATTTGTTATGGCCGGTTTCCCACTAGTGCTAGATGTTTTTCGCGGCTGGGTTCCACTATTAATTTTAGACGCCATCACCTCTCTAAGTTTTTTAACGCATTATAATTCCATTACCAAGGGAGTCTTAAGCCTCAACGATTTCCTTTATTTTATTTCTATAATAGTTGCGTGGCTTTTCGCTACAGCGATCGCCATCGAATCGAAAAAGAGTTAATAAAGATGAATCTAAAAACTTCGTTGAATGTTACTTTGTTAGTCTTGGGTTTCCTGCTTTTTGCAATGATTAACAATATCTTTGTAAGTTCTGCCAGACTCGATTTGTCAGAGAATGGTTTGTATTCCCTATCGGATGGGACGAGAGAAGTCGTCGATGAGATTGATGAGCCCATTAATCTTTATTTTTTCTTTTCTCAAAAAATCAGCAGGGATATGCCTGCGCTGAGAACATATTCTCAGCGAGTCTACGAACTCCTTGAGGAGTACGAGCTTATGGCTGGCGGGAAAATAAAGCTTAGCTTCATTGATCCAGAGCCTTTTTCTGAGCAAGAAGATCGGGCGGCTGAGTTCGGTCTGCAAAGCGTTCCGATAAACCAAGCGGGTGACGAATTATATTTTGGGCTTGCTGGGACGAACTCCCTTGATGGGCAAGAGGTGATTTCTTTTTTCCAACCTGATAAAGAAGAATTTCTCGAGTATGAGATCTCAAAATTAGTCCACAATTTGGCCAAGCCAGAAAAAGCCGTCATTGGCGTTTTTTCAAATCTTCCAATCCAGGCGTCGGTCGACCCCAGAAATTTTCAACCAACACCGGCTTGGGTTTTCATCCAACAACTCGAAGAACTTTTTGAAGTTCAAATGATCGAAGACCTTGAGAAGGATGAGTTGAAAGATCTTGAACTGTTGCTAGTTGTCCACCCCAAGAGTCTTTCGGAGTCTGCGCTTTACTCGGTCGATCAATATGTCCTTTCAGGGGGGAAGCTCATAGCCTTTGTTGACCCACTTGCGGAGTTGGATCAACCTGGGCCTGGGGTGTCGGGAATCCCGTCTAAGAGTTCCGACCTGAATGCGATCACTCGAAATTGGGGTGTGGCGCTGCGCGAACAGAAAATTTTGGGTGATCCTGAGGTGGCTCTCTTAGTTGGGGGGGCGGATGGGAGACCAGTAAGGCATTTGGGGATCTTGGGTTTCTCGAAAGAGTATCTAGGCCAGGACAGTGTTGTAACGTCTTCAATAGAGAATATTAATATGGCAACGGCAGGTATCTTTGACTTAGATACGTCATTAGAAACCGAAATAGAGACCTTGATAAGATCCAGTGAAAGCTCGGGCCTTTTGGACGCGTATCAATTCGAATATTTATCGGATCCTGAAGATTTACAAAAAGGTTTTTCCTCAACGGGAGAATCCTTCGTGGTAGCGGCGAGAATATCGGGTGGCGCTGTTTCGAATTTCGAAGGAGCCATAGCTGGTAGGGAAGCATTTGTCCCCAGTTCAGAAAATATCCAAGTTATGTTGATAGCAGATACGGATATCCTTGCCGATAGGCTTTGGGTTCAGGTTCAGTCCTTTTTTGGACAACAAATTGCTACGGCTTTTGCTGATAATGGTGCTCTAGTTGCAAATGCGGTGGAGAATTTCTCAGGCAGTAGCTCCTTAATCAGTGTTCGCTCTCGGGGACAGTTTTCTCGGCCTTTTGAGGTCGTTGACCGATTGAGGAGGAATGCCGAGTCAAGTTATTTGCAGAGCGCGGAGAGATTACAGGTCGAATTGGCTGAAACTGAACGAAAGCTGTCTGAGCTTGAATCGGCTTCTCCAGAAGATGGCCTAATAAGACTCTCCGATGAGCAAACCGAAGCAATAAAGTCCTTTCAGGATCAAAAGTTAAGAATAAGAAAAGAGTTGCGAGATGTAAGGCATAGATTAGATAAGGATATCGAGGACCTCGGTGG
>CAJWLI010000164.1 GCA_913043075.1 uncultured Gammaproteobacteria bacterium | reverse complement strand
ATAGCTCTGATTCGTCAACATGGTATACGAATTACAGCAGATCAAATTGACGATTATATAGCTCACGGGAATCTAAATTCTGGGAAAGACCTCCAATCACTATTCAAACAATATGGAATCAAGACACAGATAATCAGAACCTCTTTCTCTGAATTCGCAAAACGCCCTTATCTTTTTCCTTGTGTCGTAGAGACATCAGGTGGAAACGCCAAAATTGTCATAAGTTGCAAAAAGAAGACCGATGAGAGCGTTGAGCTTTATACCATCGATCCCCTGGACCCGAGCGCAAAACAAAAAGTTGAAGGGAGTGAAGAGTTTCAGAGTGACTGGTCCGGAATTATAACTATAGCTTCAAAAGAGACAGGTATAGAGTCTCAAGACAGAGTGTTTGATTGGACTTGGTTTCGACCCGAACTTTATCGTTTCAAATATCTGTTGGGGTTAACCTTAATTATTTCTTTGCTCACCCATTTTTTAGCCTTAGCGCCCATAATTTTTATACAAGTCTCATTAGATAAAGTACTAGGATACGGCGCTCTTTCGACGTTGTACGTGCTAACCCTTGGTGTGCTGGGAGCGTTAATCTTCAACGGTGTTTTAAGTTTTATTAGAGATTACGTAATCGATTTTATATCTACATCAATCGAAGCCCGGTTAGCCGGCGATGTATTTGATAAGACAATGGAACTACCCGCACAAACTTTTCAAACAGGCAACAGCAGTGATTTTGAGTCTGTTCTCCAATCTCCTGCCGCTGTAAAAAACTTCATGTCGCGCCAGGTGCTTAGCACAATTTTTGATGCCACTGGAGTCATAGTATTTCTGCCAATTATTTGCGCTTATAGTATTCTTCTCGGACTAGTAGTAGTTGCGTTCACCTGCATGATTGGAGGAATTGCGCTCTTCGGGCGATTACGAGAAAGAGCTATCCAACAAAAAGGAGCGACTAATGAAGCATCAAAGCGAAGGCTAATGCAATCAAGCGTAACCGGCATCGAGACAATAAAATCGTTCTCCTTAGAACCTTCACAAAGAAGAGACTGGAGAAATCTTGCTTCTAAGACAATCAGGCAAAATTCGAATCGTCAAAATACAAATATCTTGGTAACCAATCTTAATAGTACGCTCCAACAAATAATGACTATCGCGCTCGTCTTTTCTGGCGTCATGCTAGTTTTGGGTGGCAGCCTTTCTGCCGGGGCTATCATCTCCTGCAATATGCTTGCTGGAAAAGTTGTCGCACCAGTGAAAAGCATTTTTACCTTTTTTGCAGACCTTGACGGATTCAAAAACGCGATCAACGCGATATCTAGGACCTGGAATGCTCCGTCGGAGCGGGTAGGAGCAGGCATTCAGCACGTGATAAAGGGACGTATAGTTCTGCGAGACGTCTCCGTAAAATTAGATGACGCGCTAGCTTTGAATAATATTAGTTTAGAGTTTGGCGCTCGAAAAAAAATAGGGATTGTCGGCCCAACTGGATCGGGGAAGACTACCTTCCTCAGGCTCTGCCAAGGTTTCTTAAGACCCAATAATGGGGCCATGGAAATCGATGGCCAAAACTTTCGACACTTGGACATAAACAATTATCGCCGACAGGTAGCGATGATTGATCAAAAGCCGATGTTTTTTGGGGCAACTATTGAAGAAAACTTAAGGAAAATAAGACCCAACATTAGCGAGAGAGAGTTAGATGAGATAATGGAAATAACTGGGCTAGCTGAAGTTCTCAAGGATTTTCCAGATGGAATTTCAACAGAGATAAATCAGTTCGGACTGCCGCTCTCACAAGGAAGTCGAATTACTCTTGCGTTGGCGAGAGGTTTAATATCCCAACCAAGAATCTTGATGATAGACGAAGCGATCTCCAGCTTAGATAAAAAAGGTCAGATCGCATTTCTTGAAAACCTAAACAGAATAGCCGAAGGAAGAACTTTATTAGTCGTAACTCATGAGCTGAGGTTGATTCAGGGCTTCGATCAAATAGCAGTGCTCGATGAAGGATCGATCGTTGGTATAGGAACGCATAAAGAATTATTAGAAGATTGTAACGCTTACCAGACGTTATGGAATCTCGATGAAAAATTATCTAACGTTTCTCACATGTCGTCTGAAAAGATAGCCTGAGAATTATTATGGCGGATCTATCTTTCACAGATGGCGAATATATTTTCCGAGAGGGCGAAAGCGCCAAGTTTGCGTATATCGTAAAAAGTGGCGAGGTTGAAATAACTAAAATCACTTCGGTCGGAGAAGACATCCTCGCGAGCATTAAGAACCCTGCATTATTCGGAGAGATGGCCTTAATCGATGGCAGCCCTCGGAGCGCCGGGGCCCGAGCGAACGGAGACACCGTGGTCACCGAAGTAAGTTCAGCGGCTTTTAGTCAATACATAAAAAACAACCCTGACGCAGCAATACGTATAATGAAAAACCTTTCGGAAAGCTTACGAGGGGCGAATCAAATCATAGCTAGGACCAGTTCGTCAGCGGACACAAGTCGAGAGGTTAATTTGGAAACACCTCCTCTAGGCTCTGCGCCCTTAATTGAAGTAGATGACACCGACGACATCTATGATCGCGGACCCACTAAACCTTTTCTTTACACCACATATTCGTTAGTAGCTTTCATTTTGCTTACGATTTTATTTGGCACTTTTAGCAAAATAGACACTACCGTTTCGGCGCGAGGTCAATTCACTACCCGAACCCCAAATATTGTCGTAGAGGCAGGGGCAAATTCTATTGTCCGTCAAGTCTTAGTCGAACGAGGAGAGAAAGTTAAAAAGAACCAAATTATTGCTTTATTAGATGACACAATGACTTCTGCCAATTTGAACCAGAACGAACAAGTAATTCAAAATCTGGAGCAAACCTTAAATCGATTGGAATTGGAGAAGTTTTATATCGGAAGCGAATCGTCGGTCGCAGGGACGAAAAAACTTAATAGCTTGAATTTAGACACCCTAGAGAAACGGGTAGCGGAATATAGGGCGAGGATCAATTCTTTCAATTCGAAGTTGTCCAAGCTGCAGACTGAGCTTTTGTCAAAAAAAACTGATTATGCGCTTCGTCTCGAACAAAGAGACCTAAAAGAGAAAATGGAAGTAGCACAAAAAGGCCTCTACGAGAAAAAGGTTGTAACTCAAATGACTTATTTTTCAGCGGTGGACTCGACTATTAATGCGAAAATAGGCGCTAAAAACGCAATGGACTCTATAAATCAAATCAGCGCGGGAATTACCACTCTCGAGTCTGACAAAAAGGCGTTTATTGCGCAGTGGAGCTCAAAACTTTCCTCGGACATCACAAACACCAACGAACAACTGATGCAATCTCGTCAAGAAGGAATAAAAATCGCTCAGGTAGCGAAGGGCGTGACTGTCTCAGCCCCTGTTGACGGCGTCATCCTGGATTTACCGGCCATATCTGAGGGAGCGATCGTAAGAGAAGGCGACAAAATACTCACACTCGTGCAGACGAACGAACCGCTTTATCTAGAAATCGACATCAATCCAAAAGACATCAGCGATCTGCAGGTTGGATTGCCCACTTCGGTAAAAATCGACGCAATGCCCTTCCAGAAATATGGAGATATAGAAGGTGAGGTCATTTTCGTCTCGCAAGACACGTTCCCGGAATCATTAGCGGGAGAAAAAGGTTTTTTCTACCGAGGACGAATTAAAACCCAACCTCTGAGCGAATCATCGATGCCTAGCGATTTTCTGATTAACCAAGGAATGCTGGCCTCTGCAGATATCAAGGTAGGCCAGCGCCGACTTATCAGCTATTTTACCTACCCGATAACTCAAGCATTCGATGAATCGTTTCGGGAACCTGAATAGATTGCGTTATCGGACGATTTTTAAAATGCGGGGCATGTTTAACCGGAAATTTCTACAGAGAGCTTAAAAGTCATAATGTCTGTTGAAAAAAATGAAAGTGCTGTGGGACCGCTCACAAAATCTGAATTTGATCTGCTAATAAAATTAGCAAAAAAAGTTCTTTGGGCAGATCTAGAGACTCGAGAACTAATTCAACAACA
>CAJWLI010000163.1 GCA_913043075.1 uncultured Gammaproteobacteria bacterium | reverse complement strand
AGGTAGAAACTCATAATCACCCTACGGCTATCTCTCCTTTTCAGGGAGCCGCTACCGGCTCCGGGGGAGAAATTCGAGATGAGGCAGCTGTAGGTCGCGGTGCTAGACCAAAGGCGGGGATGACGGGTTTTTCTTTATCTAACCTTCGAATACCATCGCAAATCTTGCCATGGGAGATTGATTATGGTCACCCGTCTAGGATTTCCTCTGCTTTAGAAATCATTCTTGAGGCCCCTATTGGAGCCGCTGCTTTTAATAACGAATTTGGAAGACCTAATATAGCTGGTTATCTGAGGACTTTTGAGGGCTACATTGGCGAAGTTGTTAGGGGCTACCACAAGCCGATTATGGTAGCTGGCGGTTTTGGGAATGTGAGGTCAGATCAAGTAAATAAACGAAAATTCAACCCCGGAGATCTTATTGTTTTGCTTGGTGGTCCGTCAATGTTAATCGGCTTGGGCGGAGGAGGCGCATCCTCTTCGGTTGGAAGCGAGAAATCAAAAGAACTAGACTTTTCTAGCGTTCAGCGCTCAAACCCTGAGATGCAAAGACGCTGCCAAGAAGTCATCGATTGTTGTTGGCAGATGGGGAAACGAAACCCGATTTTGTCTATACATGATGTTGGTGCTGGGGGATTGTCAAACGCTGTTCCTGAAATTCTCCATGATAGCGAAGTCGGCGGAAAGATCGATTTGAGATCAATTCCAACCGATGACCACTCTTTGAGTCCGATGGAGATTTGGTGTAATGAAGCTCAAGAAAGATACGTCGTTGCTATCGCGCAGAGCGATCTGGCTGTTTTTAAGAGGTTCTGTCTTCGTGAGAGATGCCCCTTCGCAGTGATAGGTGAAGCCACATTGAATCGCCAGCTCTTGGTCTTTGATGATTACTCTGAATCACCTGCGGTTTCCCTGCCCTTATCTTTCTTGCTTGGCTCCACCAAAAAATTTTTTGAGATTTCGAAAAAAAAAGAAAAGTTTATCCGAGGTATTTCGAAGAAAACAAATTTCAGGGAAGCGTTGGACAGAGTGTTAAAAAACCCCACGGTTGCAAGCAAAAAATACTTAATAACGATTGGCGATAGAACGGTCGGGGGACTCGTGGCTAGAGACCAAATGATTGGTCCTTGGCAAGTACCCGTAGCAGACGTTGGAGTTACAGCAACCGATTTCGAAGGTATCGCCGGCGAAGCGATCTCTATTGGAGAAAGAGCACCTGTATCCATTATATCAAGCAGGGCTTCAGTAAGGCTTTCTATTGGAGAAGCAATAACTAACATCGCCGCCGCAAAAATTAATGGTCTTTCCAAAGTGAAAATTTCTGCGAACTGGATGGCCGCAGCTGATTTTGAAGACGATAAGAGAGACCTATACAATGCTGTTGAAGATCTAGGTCTTAACCTATGCCCCGAATTACAAATTTGTATTCCGGTCGGAAAAGATTCACTTTCAATGCAAACGGATTGGTTGAGTCATTCTGGGACACATAAATCTGTAGTCTCGCCGGTGACACTTATCGCCACTGCTTTCGCGCCCGTAGTGGACGTCAGGGAAACGCTTACTCCTGAACTGAGTGTGATTTCAGCCAACACGCGGCTGATTTTTATCGACCTAGCTAACGGTAAGCAGCGGCTCGGAGGGAGCATCTTAGCTCAATGCTACCAAGAACTGGGAAGCGAAGCACCTGATCTTGAAAATCCAAAACAGCTCAATTCTTTTTTTCGTTTTATGCAGCAGCACCGGTCTAGCATTCTAGCCTATCATGATAGATCTGACGGAGGCTTGCTCATAACTCTTTTAGAGATGGCTTTCGCAGCGCGAGCTGGAATTGAAATCACGCTTCCAGAGGAAGTGCTGGATCCTATCCAGTTCCTTTTTAACGAAGAGTTAGGTGCAGTCGTTCAAGTCAGGCAAGATTTCGTAGCTGCGGTCTTAAAGGAGCTAGAGAGTCTTAATATTCCAGGGAAGGTAATAGGAATCCCAAATACCAAAAACTCAATTTCCATTAATTATCGCGATAACAGATTTTTTACCTGTGCTCGATCGGAGCTCGAAAGAGAATGGAATTTGACAGGTTTTTATCTTCAGTCTTTGAGAGACAATCCAGAAACTGCAAGAGAAGAATTTGATTTACTAGAAAATGAAAAAGACAGAGGTTTGTTTGCAGAATGCCTATTTAATGTTGAGGAAGACATTTGCGCGAAATTTTTGAAAAATCATCGGCGGCCTCGGGTTGCCATACTCCGGGAACAGGGCACAAACAGTCAACTTGAAATGGCAGCAGCATTTTATAGTGCTGGATTTTCGCCAGTAGATGTTCACATGACCCAACTGCAGAAACGAGAAATTGATTTGAAGGATTTTCAAGGTTTAGCTGTCTCTGGCGGTTTTTCTTTTGGCGATACATTTGGAGCTGGTCGAGCTTGGGCAAAATCTATTCTTTATGATCCACACCTGCGAGAGGTGTTCGAGAAATTTTTCGCTAACGAAGACACTTTTTCCCTCGGAGTCTGCAATGGATGCCAGATGATGGAAGGCCTTAGATCCATTATTCCTGGATCGGGAGATTGGCCAACATTTTTACGAAACAAATCCGAACAGTTTGAAGCTCGGATCTCTATGGTGCAAATTCAAAAAACCGAGTCTATTTTTCTGAAAGGGATGGAGGGTTCGAGTCTGCCTATAGTAGTGAGTCATGGAGAAGGGCGAGCAGAGGCCTCAGCAGCAAAGATAGACTCTTTAGAGCTAAACAATCGAATTGCAATGAAATATGTAGATTCCGATTTAAGTGTCACAGAACACTATCCGCAAAATCCAAACGGGTCGCAAAACGGCGTATCAGCAGTCGTAGGCGCAGGTGGTAGGGTTTTGGCTATGATGCCTCACCCGGAGCGATCTTTTCGAGCTTTTCAACATACTTGGTCTGGAAGCCAATGGAAAGGCGAAGCTCCTTGGTTGAGACTCTTTAAAAATGCTCGGGTTTGGTTGGGATGAGGCTTGCGACCTAACCATATCTCTATACTAGTTTCGAAAAAACTCATGCCTTGATTCTTGCTGTTCCTTTTTCTACCATGTTTTCCTGATTTTATTTCCCCGTTATTGCGAATTATTTCCATTGTGTTCAAGTATTTGGGAAACAGACATTTTACAGGGTTGAATACGGATCTTATGAAACGATTTTATGCTGCGAGTGATCACGCTGGAGCCACGTTAAAGGCCGAAATCATTGAGCATCTTAATGAGCAAGGCTTTGAAGTTTTCGATCTTGGTTCCGACGGAACTAAGTCGGTTGATTACCCTGATTATGGCGCAACTTTAGCAGAAGCTCTGCTTCGCGACGGTGATGCCCTAGGGATTGCCATATGTGGTTCGGGAATAGGTATCTCAATCGCTGCTAATCGATTTTCTCATATCAGAGCGGCGTTGGTTAATGATGTTGCCGCTGCAGAATTGAGTCGTCTCCATAACGATGCAAACGTTATTGCGCTCGGTGAAAGACTTATTGATAAGTCCACTGCTCTAAATTGCGTCGACATCTTTGCGAAGACTGAATTTGAAGGAGGTCGTCATTCTCAGCGAATAGATAAACTTTACGATCCGAAGCCTATTGCAGCAGAAACGAAACTCTAGAGAAAGGGTGGTCAAAAATATTTCAGCTCCGTGGGAAAGCAGAGGATTTTTTTAATAAAGGACTTTCTGACTCGTCTTTAAATCCCGTTCGAATGTCTTCCTCTGTAAAAGGGTATACATTGTCTTTGTTGTTTTGAAAATACTTCTTAAGAGTTAAAGCGACAACGGGAAAGGCCAGTTCTTCCCATGGTATTTCTGTTTCGAGAAATAATTTAGTTTCCAGAGATTCTTCTCCTGGAGAAAAATCCAAATTTACCAATTCTCCTATGTAGAACATGTAAATTTGAGATATGTGAGGGAGATTGAACAGAGAGTAGAGATGAGAGAGGTTGACCTTAGCATTGGCTTCTTCGAAAGTTTCTCTTCTAGCTCCCTCTGAAGCAGCTTCCCCATTTTCAAGAAACCCTGCCGGGAGTGTCCAGTACCCCTTTCTTGGAGCTATAGCCCTTCGACATAG
>CAJWLI010000162.1 GCA_913043075.1 uncultured Gammaproteobacteria bacterium | reverse complement strand
CGAACTGGATCTTTCAATCGAAAAGAATGGGGAATTGAAAGAAGAAAAAGCATTCATCAGCTCTAAAGGGTATTTAGAAGGCGGTTCAAAAAAAGCAGTCGATCAGATTACTAATAAACTCGTCAAAGACACCCTTCGAAAAACTTCAGAGAAGATTTCGATTCGAGAAGATCTAATAGACCCTTTAAAAGGTACTGAGAAGTTAACAATGTCGACCACCAAACCTTCTATCTTGGTGCAAGAGGTCCAGCAATTAAGTGCTAGAGAGGTGGCCACGGTCTCAGATATTAAGGCAGAAAGCCGCTCGCCCTTTCGAGAGATCACCACCAATGCTCAGCAAGTACAACAAAACCAATTAGAAAACGTAATTCAAAAATTTTCAGAGGCTTTAGGTTCTCGGATGATCAATGCGATACAACAAAATAACTGGAATTTACAATTAAAGTTAAATCCAGCATCTCTGGGTGAGATCAATGTGGCGCTAGAATTTAATGATGGCAACTTTGAAGGAAAATTATACGCCGCAGATGAAACAACAAGGGCGCTCTTACAAGAAAGCCTATCCAGATTAAAACTGGGACTCAAAGAGAGTCTAGAAAATTATCAATCGGTAGACGTTTTCATCGGAGACAAGCGCCAAGACACAGATGATCGAAATAAATCAAAAAATTCGAATAATCGTGTTTTAGAGATCGATTTGGATGAGGAAATCGCATCTAAAACGCAATTAGCTAACCTGATTAGTTCCGGCCGCGTCGATATCCAAGTATAATCGCCAAGCGAACGGGAAAAATAACGCAAAAGGGAGATAGACTATGTCTGAGGTCGATAACGAAGAATCCGAGGGCGGCAAAAAAGGCGGAATCCTAAAGATTATCCTAATAACCATTGGGGTTATTGTCTTGATCGCAGGAACCGCTGTGGGAACGCTGTTTATTACAGGTTTTTTTGACGAAAAACCTGCAGAAGAAGATCCAGAAGTGGCGCTAGAGGAAATAGAGGCAGAGCTTGAGCAGACCGAAGAGGGTCTGGCAACAGGGCCTGAACCTTTGACCGCAGAGATAGAACAGAAATTCCTCATCAGCTACTATACCTTTACCGACGCCTTCCAAGTAAATTTATTCGGCTCCAGAAAAATCATGCAGGTTAAACTAGGACTAAGCACATACTATGACGAAGACACTATGTTCAATGAAGAGGAGGGCACCCCTGGATGGATCCCGCGTCATTTGGTAGGTATTCGAGCCGGTATATTAAAATCTCTCCGTAAAGTTACCGAAGAAACTATGAACACAGATGAGGGTCAACAGGAACTTCTTGAAGAACTTCGGCTTGTAATTAATGAAAGCCTAGAAAAATACGAAAAGACTACTTCGGCCCCGATTGAAGAGGTTTATTTTACCGAGTTAATAATCCAGTAGGATCAATTAAATGTCAGAATCTGAAGAGCCATTGCTATCCCCCGAGGAGCTGAGCGCCATAGAAGACATGGTCGCCGATGGAAAATTTGGAAGTGAAACCTTCGGGTATAACCCAGAGGCAGAAGTCATCTCGATTGCTAGAAATGAGGAGAATCTAGGAGCAAGCTCGGTTGCGATTGCCCAGATTAATGAGCGTTTTCATCGCTTTTTTAGAACAAGGCTTCTACAAGACTTAGACTACAACGCTAGGCTTTCAGTTGCGGAGCCAAAGCTTCAACTTTACTCTGATTATATTCACAATGTCGTCTCCCCTAGCTCCGTGAATGTTGTCGAGATGAGTCCCCTGAAGGGCGAGGCGCTTTTTGTTATACATCCTCAGGTGGTCTATAGCTGTCTAGACAACTGGTATGGAGGACAACTAAGACCGCTTGACGTGGGCGAGGAGCGTGGCTTTACACCGAATGAAAATGCAGTAATCGACAGTCTTTGCGGGCTACTTTATAAATCTATGAAAGACGCGTGGGCACCCTATTGTGATGTAAACATCACTCAAATGAGTAGGGATATAAACCCGCTTTTCGCCAACATAGCTGGAGACGAGGAATCGGTTGTGGTCAATCGCTTTGAGCTGAAATTACCGGATGAGTCAGTCTCAGCTTACATCGATGCTATATATACTTATCAGAGCCTCAACCTCCAAAGAGATTTGCTCAGAAGCAGGATGCAAACACACGACGCAGATCAAAATTGGGCGAACCGCTTAAGCAGCTCGCTTTCAGACGTTGACTTTCAGGTTTTTGTTAGCGGAGGAGTTTTAAATCTTTCTGTTGACGAATTATCGAATTTATCCGTCGGAGACACATTAGCCTTCGATCCACCAGAAAAGGCAGAGATAAAAGTAAACGATTTTCCATTGTTCTCGGCGGACATAGGAATTTCAGGTAATAAGGTAGCGGTAAAATTAGAGGAAACCATTTTACGAGGTGAAAACTAAATGAGCGAAAACGAAACAGATCAAGAACAAGAAATAGAAGAGCAGGCAACTGATAGTAATGATGAGTCGAAAGATTCTTCTGAGACTTATCAGGGTATCGATCAAAATGTAGTTAAATCAATACCGATAACACTAAATGTTGAGGTCGGAAATACTCAGCTAAAGCTTAAGGACCTGATGGCTGTGGCTCAAGGTACTGTGCTTGAGCTTAATAGAAGCGTTGGTGATTTGATGGATATAAAGGTAAATGACACGGTGATCGCGAAGGGTGAAGTCGTAACGACTTCGGGAAGCAAGCTAGGAATACGGATTCTTGAAATCGTCAGCCCCATGGAAAGAATAAGAGGCGCTTAGGAAAATTTGCTAGAAACACTGACCTTTGAATACTTTGTTCGGACGATTGCGGCAATTTTATTTGTTGCAGCACTCGTTGTTATGGTCGTTTGGGCTATTAAAGTCCGCTTCAAAGGAAAGTTCTCCGAAAAAGAAAGCCTAATAAAAGTTATTCAGAAAACACAGTTAGATACAAGGCATAGCGTTTCCATCCTAGCGTACGACAATCAAAAATTTATGCTTGCATCAGGCCCAGGCGGACTCGCCCTCGTTCAAATTGGAAGTCCTGCCCCACAAAAATCAGATGATTTTGAGCTTCTGTTAAATAAAGAAATTGATAATCAGGAGACTCAAGCTTAACATCTTGGACACATCCAAAAAAAAGTGCTCCAAGTGAAAGAACCTGCCAACATAAGTAATCAAGTAGCTCATGTGTATTACGAACTAGAAGCGCTCGTAGACGCAAACAAACTCAGAGCTTACACAAACCGAATTCGCATTGCAGAAAACTCAATGGTAGCCATGGAGCTTGCAAACGCGGCGTTTAATGAAAGTCGGCAACTCCTAAACGATGCCTCCACAGCAATAGTCCGGAATAAGAAAGTCATCATCCAGCACCTAGCAGAGGATGGAGACTTAAATCATCAAGAAATTAAAGACTTAGTCGACAAGGCTGAGCTAGATTACCTTGAGAAGCGTTCAGGGCTCAATAAAGCTGTTCTAGATATAAATGCGAAAATGTCTGCAATCAATACAGAGTTCAGAACCCTTATAGAAGAAATCATTAGCACCAATGAGAGCCTTCTTGAACATAACAGAGTCAACCTAAGAGAAACTGACCAGGTCGCAAATAATTTCTCAGAATATCTCGCCGTCTCGAACAAAAAAGAGCTAAAAAAGGAAAATCTAGATAACCATGAGAAAGTCTTCGAGCAGGCCACAGTCAATCAGGATCTATTAGAAGAGGTTTATGACAGGGCAGCTGCCAACAAAGCAGCCTTTGATGGGCTGAGATCAAAAATAGAGATGCAAAAAGAGCAGATAGAGCGCCTCTGGGCCCACATCGAGGCTCAACAAGAGCTCTGTTTTGATCTCATTAATGAAAAATAACGACAAAAAAATCTTTAACCTTTATGAACCGAGCGAACCTTAAGCCGCCGGCTGCCGCTTTTTGCCGTAAACGGCAACCTTCCGGCAAACCGGATCCGGCTTCACATCCAATAAACTAAAAACTCCTCGCCCATCATTACCGCGAAATAGAGGAAAACGGCAAAAACAATCACAAAAGCGGCAAGCCCTGCCCTTATTATGAGAGTCTCGGCAACTCAGAGGCTTATAACTGCCGCTTTGCGAATAAAA
>CAJWLI010000161.1 GCA_913043075.1 uncultured Gammaproteobacteria bacterium | reverse complement strand
TTTTCAACGAAAGCATAAAAGTGTAACTTACCTCGAAATTCTCTCCCATCTCTGGATCACCAGGACTCGCTTTCAAACGAGAGAGATCCTCTGCGGGGCCTTTCTTCCCATCAGCCGTTGATTGTAATCCACCGATATCGGCGCCCGCGCAAAACCCTCGACCAGCTCCTGTTAAAACTATGCCTACCACCGCGGGATCTGACTCAGCGGCCGCGAGGGCATGCTTAAACTCTCGTTGCATCCTCCCCGTCAAGGCGTTGAGCGCCTCGGGTCGATTAAAGGTGATCACTGCAACTGGATCTTGAACATCGTAAAGAATCTGCTCGTACATGCTTTTTACTCCTGAGAAAAAATAAGCTGTTCGTAATCTATCAAACTAATTTATAAAACGTAATTATCTTGGAGGTGCATTTTTTTAGGATACGGTGTATTTTTATTCTTTGAAGCGACGTCTGACCCACTTTTTGAGATCAGAAACGAAACCAATGAGAGATTTGATTTATGGATACCAACATATTTAGCCAAGAAACAGAAGTTCTCGCTAATGCTAAAAAGATAAACGAGAGCGGGAAAGCTGGTAAGCCAGAGTACAATAAACTTGTTGGAGACTATAGCAAGCTGCTTAGAACCACGAAACGAATAATAAAACTGAGCGATAAAAATGAGCACCGCCTCAATGAATTAAAACAAGAAGCTCAAGAGACCAACGAGCAACTTGAGGGCATGTCCTCTCAACTATCTAAATTTCTATCGCCCCAATTATATCAATCCATCTTCTCGGGCTCGAGACACGGCAGCCGCGTAAGTCGCAGAAAAAAACTAACAGTCTTTTTTTCTGATCTTTGCGGATTTACTAATTTCGTCGAGAGTATGGAATCTGAAGACGTGACAGACCTGCTTAACTTATATTTGGAGTCCATGACGAAAATCGCTTTGGATTATGGCGCGACAATCGATAAATACATTGGCGACGGAATCATGCTTTTCTTTGGAGACCCAGAAACTGAAGGTGTCAGGGAGGACGCGCTCAAATGCGTTAATATGGCTTTAGAGATGCTTAAAGAATTAGACAATCTCGGAGACCAATGGGTCCGCTATGGGCTTAAAGAACAGCTCCAGATGAGAATAGGAATAGACACAGGCTTTGCTACTGTTGGAAACTTTGGCTGTGAATCTAGGCTCGATTATACAGCTATTGGTTCAGCAGTTAACAAGGCATCACGACTTGAGGAGGCAGCGGAGAATGGATCGATCTTCATTTCAGAGGACACTTATAACTTAGTGAAAGAATCTATAGAAGCGGTTGAGCTTGATCCAATCTATTTAAAAGGGTTAGGCAACTTCAAGCCCTTCAAGGTTCTTAAATCAGTGGACTCTTCATCGGTCACTCTCGAGCTGGGAGAGCGAACAATGTCGGTAATTCTAAATAAATTGTCTGAGCAAGAATTAGATACTGCCAAGCTAAGTCTAGAGGACACAATAACGGCTATAGATAATTTTAAAAGACAGAAATCGTTGGACTTTTTTTATGACTCGGGCTTCGCAGAGAAGGGGGAAAACAAATCTTAGCTTACCCACCCGCGATATACAAAAAGAGCCCCGTCCCCCGACTCGACAAAATTGAATTCGAAATGTTTTACCCGTCTTGCCATCTCTATAAAACCGAGCCCCGCTCCTTCTGAATCCTCGGGCGGGCCGTCTCGCAACCTTTGCTTGTACATTTGTCGGAGCGCTTTTTGATCCGCCACGCTCAATTCGACTAAAGTTGCCTCAAGAACATCTTTTTTACTTTCATCAATTTTGTTAACCGCTTCGATCATAAAACCGTCATCCGCAACACTAATCGCGATAGTTCCTATACTATCGCCAGTCGACTTAGTCTTTTGAGTCGAATATCTGATTATATTCTGCGCTTGTTCAATAAACACACCGAAAACTCTCTTAGCAACGGTCTCTTTAGTTTCATCATCTGAGAGTTGATGTCTCACTGGATTAGAGATGGTTGTCAATAAATCTTCGGTCAAGGGACCCGAATAACAAAATAGAGTCTTCCTGTCCTGCATGAAAGTGTGCAAACCCAATGTATCTTTATTTTTTTCCATCCCTGCCTCAGCTTAAAAACTTAGTTGTAGCTCTGTTTGAATTTTTGATTTATTCCTGAGCTTGATCCTCGTTAGCATATTCCACAATTACAAGGTTAAATTCACAGGCAGTGATGTCTTCCTGGAAATCCTCTCCAGCCTCAAGCATGGTGTCGTCTTCTGCTCGATACCTCCAGTTTATTTTAATTTTCTTTCCTTCTTCAGAGCTCTCCTCTAAGAATTCAAAAAAATCAAACAAGAATTTAGCTGAGGAGCTGTTGAAATAATAGAGTTCTATGTCCACGTTAAACGCTGCGTTCGCATCACCTAAAGTTTTCTTTAAAGCCTCGAGGACCGGACCAGACCACTCCGCAATATTTTCCGGGTAACACTCTCCCTTTATTAGACAAGAGTTAGAACCCAGTTCGACTAAGGGCGTCCTCTGTGTTTTTTCAAATTTCATGTTTCGTCTCCAACTACTTCGCCAACTTCTTTAGGACTGCTCTCAGACTTCATAGAAAACGCCAATAGAGTGAGATCATCCCGTAACGGCGCACCTCCTCTATACAAATCAACACTGGTCATTATGTTACTGACTATACTTCCCGGTGATGCATTAACTGATTCTCGAAGAATTTTCAGGACCCTCCTCCGGCCAAATGCAATAGGTCTCTCTTCCGGACTCATCACGTCGGTGATTCCGTCCGTTAGCATGACAAACGCCCCTTCATTTTTTTCTATCACGTGCGTCGTGAACTGAAAGTCACTTGCCATTCGTGTTGACCCTACTGATTTTCGATCGCCTGCAACCTCATCCGCTTTATCAGAGTCGACATTGAAGATTGATGCCTTAGCTCCCGCAAACTCGAGCCGTTGTTCTTTCCTAAAATATATACAAACCCCGCCATCAAACCCTTCTTCTCCCATATTACTCTGATCTGCTTTTGATAACGTTTCCCTTAACAGATCATTTACCATCGAGAGGTACTGCCCTGCACTTTGGTAATGCTCCTCATCAATTGCTTTTTCTAATTGGCTTCTCGCTATAATTGATAGGAAGGCGCCTGGCACACCATGTCCGGTGCAGTCTACGACCGCTATATAAACTTTATCCGGAAGGTCCTTAATAAAATATATATCCCCCCCTACAAGATCCCTAGGCCTCCATTCCACATTAATCGTGAAGTCGCCTGGAAAAGATTTGGGTAAAAGCGCATTTTGTAATCGCGCGGCATATCGAATAGAACTACTGATCTCGTCTCTAGCTTCCACGAGCTCATGCGTTCGCGCAGCGATGAGGGCGTTAACCTCATCTGACATTTTTGAAAAAGCCCTGGACATCAATTCTATTGACGCAGTTTCCTTTGTCTCGTCGTCGCCCGTCGAGAGCGCTTCTTTCATTTCCGATATTTCAGTCAACAACATATCCTTTGACTGACCCTCTAGCTGATCTGACAACAATGTCATCTTCTCAAACATGATCTCATCACGTTCATCTCGACGCTTTGCTCGATTGATTCGGTCTTCCTCTGCTTCTATCCGATGCTGGCGATAACTCTCTATTGATCTTTGGAGCCTTCCAACCTCGTCTCTATCGGAGCTGAAAACTGATCGTGCCTTTTGCGTGTTTGCTGAAAGATCCCCATCAGCCATCTTCTCCAAGACTTGAATAGCTCCCGTGATTCTGTTGAAAGACGCAGAGGTTACTAGAAAGACTACTGCCGTAATCAAGACAGTTAAAAACAAGAAGAATATGATCGTCTGCTTTTCTGTATCATTTAGAGACGTGATTAGCTCTGCCTGGTCTGCGAATATGAGTATCCTGAGGTCACTCGCTCGAATACTTTTGCTAAACGGAATAGAAGTAATTTGATATGAAAACGCCTTATCAATAAAACTATACTGATAAACCTCATTAGTCGTCCCATGATTCAAACCGACTCGAACTAATTTCTTTAATATTTCCGGCTTTTCTTCTTCGTAATAGTCATAAACCGTCAGGGCGTTATCGTCCAAAGCTATCGCCGTTTCAATCTCGAAATTT
>CAJWLI010000160.1 GCA_913043075.1 uncultured Gammaproteobacteria bacterium | reverse complement strand
AGCCTAAGTTACTAAATTTAAAAGAGGTTCTCGAGTGTTTTATTATTCATCGCCGAGACGTAGTTACCCGGCGAACGTTGTTTCTTCTCTCTCGAGCAAGGGCAAGAAGTCATATTTTAGAGGGCCTCGCTGTCGCCCTATCAAACATTGATAGTGTGATTGAGCTCATAAAGAATTCTACTAATTCTCAGGAAGCGAAAGAAAAAATTCTAGAATTGGCTTGGGTTTCTGAGACAGTTGAAGAGATGCTTAAAAATGTTAGTGAGGGCGCGACTACCCCTGAGGATATAGAACCAGGAAAAGGTGTTCAGGAAGACGGACGTTATTTTCTTACCGAAATCCAAGCCCAAGCTGTATTAGATATGAGACTAAATCGACTTACAGGGATGGAACGGGAAAAATTGATCGAGGAATATCGCGGAATTATTAGCGATATTTCGGAGTTGATTTCTATTCTAAGCAGTTCTGAAAAACTCCTTGAAATTATTCGTGAAGAATTAGTCTTAGTTCAAAAAGAATACGGAGATGAGCGCAGAACCGAGATAGTCGACGTCGAAGAAGATTTGACAGCTGAAGATCTTATTCCTGAACAAGATGTTGTGGTGACATTTTCGAATGGAGGCTATGCGAAAACGCAACCGCTGGACACTTATCGTGCCCAAAGAAGAGGGGGTAGGGGAAAAAGCGCTGGGACAGTCAAGGAAGAAGATTTTATTGATCATCTTCTCATAGCAAATACGCATGAGACGCTCCTCTGTTTTTCAAACAAGGGAAAAGTATATTGGCTTAAGGCTTATCAAATTCCGCCTTCGAGCCGAACAGCTCGCGGTAGACCGATAGTTAATATTCTCCCGTTAGATGAAGGTGAGAAAATTACAGCTTTGCTTCCAATAAGCGGATACGATGAAGATCGTTTTATCTTTATGGCTACTTTGAATGGGACTGTTAAAAAGACTCCGCTAAAAGATTTTTCTAGGCCAAGAAGCACCGGTCTTATCGCCATTGAGCTAGATCAAGATAATACGTTGGTAGGAGCGTCTGTCACAGATGGGACTAAAGACGTCATGCTGTTTAGCTCTGGTGGCAAAGCCATAAGGATTAAAGAGTCTGACGTTAGGGCCATGGGAAGAACGGCGAGGGGTGTTCGTGGAATTAGGCTGAAGAAAGATGAGGAGTTGATATCTTTAATTATACCCTATGAAAACAGTGAGATTCTTTTATCCAGTGAAAATGGCTATGGGAAAAGAAGTAAAATAAGTGATTATTCAATTATCGGACGTGGTGGTCAGGGTGTTATTTGCATGAAAGCCTCTTCCAGAAATGGAAAGTTAGTGGGCGCGATAGAGATCTCAAGCGGTGACGAAGTCATCTTGATTAGCGACCAGGGAACTTTAGTAAGAATTTCCAGTGCCGAAGTATCCTTACAGGGACGAAATACCCTTGGTATAAAGTTGATAAGTCTTACAGAGGATGAAAAGCTAGTGGGAATAGCGGCGGTAAATGAACTCGAAGACGACTCAAATTCTTAGCAGAGCTCGCTCATTGTTTATAAAAGATTATAGTGAATAGAGAGGATGGGTGGAGTCTTATGAAAAATTCTGGAACAGACGACAGCCGTTTAGAGCAGATGCGCAGTGCTATTGACCAAATAGATAAGGAAATTCTATTAAAGCTAAACGAACGAGCGTCTTTTGCAAAAAAAGTCGGTGAAATTAAACAAAGAGTAGCAGGCGGCGAAAAAGTTACCTTTTATCGTCCGGAAAGGGAAGCAAATATTCTAAGAGAGATAATCAATAAAAATGAAGGCGCACTTCCAAACGAAGCGGTAGCACAAGTTTTTCGACAAATTATCTCTGCCTGTCGTGCTCACGAATCCCCAATGCGTATAGCTTTCTTGGGGCCAGAGGGGACTTTTACACAGGAAGCGGCCTTAAAGCATTTTGGTAGCTCGGTCTCATCAGAACCGATGGAAACGATCGATGATGTTTTTTCGATGGTTTCCTCGAAAAAATGTGATTACGGTGTTGTTCCTATTGAAAACTCTACAGAAGGAGTTGTGGGCAACACTCTTGATAGATTTCTTAATACTAAAATCAAGGTTTGCGGAGAAATAAAAATAAAGATCACTCATTGCTTTTTGACGCCATCAGATTCTGACACACCGGTAGAAAAGATCTACGCGCACCAGCAAGCTTTAGCTCAATGTCGAAACTGGTTGAGTTTGAATCATCCTGGGGTCCCGCGTCTCGCAACGTCTAGCAATGCTGAAGCAGCAAGGCTAGCATCAGAATCCGAAAGTTCGGCAGCTGTGGCCAGTAAAGTTGCGGGAGAAATCTATGGGTTAAAAAAAGCCGCAGAGGGAATAGAGGACGAGTTTAATAACGCGACACGGTTCGTGGTTTTGGGGATGGATATTATTCCTCCAAGCGGGTCTGATAAGACCTCTATAATTGTTTCTACAAAGAACGAGCCGGGAGCTTTATTCAGCATACTAGAGCCATTCCACCTTCATAATATTTCGTTAAGTTCGATCGAGACGAGGCCAGCAAGAGATGGTAAGTGGTCTTATATATTTTTCATTGATTTTGAGGGCCATATTGATGAGCTTTCAGTTCAAACTGTTATAGATGAAGTTAAGAATCGTTCCTTATCGATCACGGTTTTGGGCAGTTATCCTATGGCGCTTGTCTATGAATAGTAAGTCAGGTTTTTTTCTGAGGCTCGCTCAATCCGGGTTGCAAAATCTCTCTCCTTACAAACCAGGCAAGCCGATAGAGGAGTTGGAGCGAGAGACTGGGAAAGTTGATTTAGTAAAATTAGCTTCAAATGAAAACCCTCTTGGCCCGCCTAGCAGAGTTCTGGCTGCGATTTCTAGAGAGCATGGAAACCTCGCCAGGTACCCGGACGGAGGTGCTTTCTATCTAAAGCAAAAACTGTCCGAAAAGCTAGGCGTGCCTCCAGAGATGATCACCTTAGGTAATGGCTCAAATGATGTTCTGGAAATGTTAGCGCGAGCTTTTTTGGGGCCGGGAACAGAGGCAATAGTTTCTGAGCATTGTTTCGTGGTGTACCCCTTGTTAACAAAGGCGCTAGGTGCTGATTTAGTTGAAATTCAAACGAGTGACTTCCAGCCAGACTTGGACAGGACATTAAAATCTATAAGCGAAAAGACCCGAATGATTTTCTTGGCGAACCCGAATAATCCGACAGGTACTTGGATTTCAAAAGAAGAAATTATTCCTTTTATGAATAATCTTCCGAGTTCGATCTTGGTTGTTTTGGACGAAGCCTATTATGAGTACGTTAACAGTCAGCATTATCCTAATGGTATAGATCTTCAAAGAGATTATGAAAACCTTATAGTCACTCGAACTTTTTCTAAGGCATATGGCTTAGCGGGTTTGCGAATCGGATATTCCGTCAGTAATCCTGAGATTGCCGACTTGATGAATCGAATCAGACAGCCGTTTAACGTAAATTCTCTGTCACTAGTAGCTGCTAGTTTAGCGCTTGATGAGATGGATTTCTTAAGTGAGTCTATTTCAATCAACAATGACGGCATGAAGTTCTTGGAACAAACCTTTTCTCGTTTGGATTTGCAATATATTCCATCAGCAGGAAATTTTTTGACAGTCGATTTAGGTCAAAACGCTCTGCCGATATATGAATTGCTCCTTCAGAAAGGGATCATCGTCCGACCGATAGGGGTCTACGGCCTTCCCAATCATCTCAGAGTCTCAATTGGGCTGCCTCGTGAAAACGAGAGATTTTCAGTGGCGCTGGCAGAGGTTCTTAATAATTTCCAATCTTGAGAGTAAACAAATGTTTAAAAGGGTGGCGATTATAGGTCTTGGGTTAATTGGTGGCTCGATAGCACTTTCAATAAAAAAACATCGTTTAGCAAAGGAGCTTATAGCTTGGGATATAGATCAGGATTGCTTGAGGAAAGGAGCTGAGCTCAATATGGTAGATGGTTTTGCTGAAACCATAAGATCAGCGGCAATTGGGGCTGAGTTAGTTATGTTATCGGTTCCTGTAGGTGAAATGCGAGGGGTGCTAGAGCAGATAGACCTAAGCGACCAGATAATTACCGATGTTGGGAGTGTTAAAGGCTCCTTTGTCGAAGATG
>CAJWLI010000159.1 GCA_913043075.1 uncultured Gammaproteobacteria bacterium | reverse complement strand
GAGATGTTTCCAATGGGACACAATCGAATTATCCAAATGGGCAGACCCTCGTTGCGTGATCGTCTGCCCGATGGAGACTTTCATCCGTTTGACGACCTTTTGAGGACTTGGGATATTGATCCTGACAGTTATCCAGATTTTGAAACAAAAGCGCTTCAGGGTTGGCTCGATCTAAAGAAGGCAAAGAAAAACCTTTGGAAAGAAAAAGGATACCTCCATTATGAGAATTTAAACGACGAAGAACTAACAGAAAGTCCTTTCCAGGTAATTTTCCCGAATATAGCGATAGCCCCAGGCGCAGATTCTTTTCTGGTCTGGCGGTGGGAGCCGCATCCTACAGATCCAGAGAAATGTTTTTTCGACCAATGGACCATGGCTTACCCTGTTGAGGGCATGGAAGAATTTGTAAATAGGACAGCCATAAACACCTTGGAATTGTCTGAGGCAGAACTTGATTTTAGAGAGTACGACGATGGAAGAGGTATCTCGGAATATTCCGACCAAGTAGTGGCCCAAGATATGCAGTTGATAGCTGGTCAGACCCTAGGATGGCGATCACAAGGGTATCCTGAGCCCTATATGGCGGCCCAAGAGACGAGAGTCAGGCGATTTCATGAAGTCTTGAATGATTATATAAACGGAGAACCACCTGGACGTAAATGAGCAGAAACAATAAGAGATTAATCTATTTAATTTTTCGCAATTTATTCTAAGGAGACACTAGAATGGCACTTGATCGATCTTCGCTCGTAGCAGACAAGCACGAGATAGAAACACTACAACGTTTATATGCTAAGGCGACCGATACTATTGGTCTTGCTTCGCCAGAAAAGATTGAGGAAGGGAGAAAGATTTATCATCGTATATATACCGAGGACGTTGAGATAACCACTGCGAATACTGGAGCAGAGGTAGAACTTAAGGCAGTGGGTCCTGATGCTTGGGTCGATGTCGTTTACGGGGCGCTAAAAGATTACACAGGAACCCAGCATTTGATTGGAACACAGCTCACTGAAGTTAACGGTGATCAAGGGAGCATGGAAAGTTATTTGAATGCCTGGCACAAGAACCCTGACGAAAGTGTCTATTATTTTCTGGGCACTTATATTTCGCAGGTAAGGCGCTATGAAGAGGGATGGAAAATTCATCACATGGTTTTGAGACGAGATACGAGTGGAATAGTTCAAATGCATTGATAAGTGCTCTCTAGATCTTAAATGGCAGATCTGATTTTTTTAAAAAAGTAAAATTGACTAGATATGAGTAAGTTTTTCGGCCCTATAGTTCAACAAGGCTATGTCGTTCCTGATATTCATTTAGGTATTCGTCACTGGTTAAAAAGAGGGATCGGTCCTTTTTTCTTGGAAAAGTTGCAAAACTATCCGGCAGAAGTAGATGGCCATTCTGTCCTTGTCAATTTGTCCGCTGCTTTTGCGTATTCTGGAGACCAGCAAATTGAGGTTATTCAAGCTCAGGACAACACAAATACGGTGTATAGAGAGTATCTTGAACGGAACCCTCAGGGCGGCTTGCAGCATCTTGGGTTTTGGACAAACAACATCTCTGATCAAATTACTAAGCTCGAGGAGTCTGAATCAGGATTTTTAGTCCGACAGCGATACGGGGATCGTCACGTTTATCTTGACGAGGTCGACTGTCCCGGCGTCATGATACAATTGATGGCTCGAGATGAAAAAACAGAGCAGCTCTTCAGGATCGTTCAGGAGGGTGCTGAGAATTGGGACGGGGCAAGTCATCCCATTCGAGAGATCGATTGGTCTTCTGGATGGCCCGTATCAGCCTGAGTAAAAAACTCGTTAATTAATGGAAATCATCTCGGCTTCGAAGGCGGGCCTATCAGCAGCCACTTTGACTCGGACTTCACCATTAGAGCCGTTCATTAATAGGTCTACAATTTCCGCGGCCATGACGTTGGCCGGCATCATGTTGAATTCTGGGCGTTTATACTCTTCGGGCACGATTTGCGTGTCCGTTACACCCGGGCAAATAACGTTTATGCGAACATCCGATTTTTCGTTAGCGGCTGCGACAGCTCTTGCCATGCCAATTACCGCATATTTAGTTGCCGTATACATTGGATCAACAGGAACGACGCCAAGGCCTGCTGTTGAGGCTGTGATGGTAATGGCCCCGCCTTGCTTTCCCAATTTTGGCAAAAACGTTTTGAGTCCGTGAAAGACCCCGTCCAAATTTACGCCCACTATGCGTCTATATTGTTCTACCGAAAGATCCTCAATGGCGAGGAAAGGAGCACCAGTGGGGACGCTCATGATCCCTGCATTAAGATGGACAAAGGTAGGAGTTCCCAACTTCTTTATGCATGTCTGAGCCGCTTTTTCAACACTAGAGAGATCGGTTACATCGCAATAAATAAAGTGACCTGATAATTTTTCGGCGAGATTTATGCCTAACGTTTCCTTTATGTCGCAGATGACCACCAGAAAACCTGCTTCAGAAAGTTGTTCGGCTACACTGGCTCCGATGCCAGTTGATCCTCCTGTAATCAATGCAATTTTCTTTTTCATAGGAACCTCTTTCTCTTGAAGTTTAATACTAGTTTTTCTATTTCTTAAATATAGGAATTTGCTTAGAGATTTATTTCTGCCGTTACGTTTGGGTTGCTGGGAACCTGATTTGAACTTCAGACTTGATTACTAAAGCCTCCTGAGTTAGATCCTTGTTCCTTTGTAAATTTTACTAAACCTCGTTCAAAATTAGATCGCTTGCTCGCCAGCCAACTGCCATCGCTGGTCCATTAGTGTTTCCAGAAATCAAAGATGGCATTATAGAACAATCTGCAACTCTGAGGCCGCTTACACCTCGAACCCGAAGACGATTATCAACGACACTCGTGGAATCTCTGCCCATGCGGCATGTCCCCGTTGCATGCAGGCCACTGGTTGAGAGGCGAGTAACTGTATCTAATATTTCAGAATCGCTTTGACAGTGATTTCCTGGAACCAGTTCCTCTCCAAAGTATTCGGCAATAGCTGGTTGCTTAACAAAGCGCCGCATTGTTCTGACCATCTCTACCATTGCCTTCTTATCATAATCTGTCTTTAGCCAATTAGGAGTAATCACAGGTGCTTTTTTTGGGTCTTTGCTTTGAACTCGGACCTCTCCTTCACTGGTAAGATTAAGCAGCTGGCCGTATATCGTTATGCCTGGGGCCGAGTCGGTGTGGCTCAGTTGTACTGGGAAATTATCGCTCGATCTGGATCGAGCGTAACTGAATGCCCCGAGATATAGTTGTGTGTCTGGCCTGTTTGCGCCGGGCATGGATCGTACAAAGGCTCCGATTTCGAAAGGACCGGTTGCCATGGGACCTTTTCTTGAAAAATAATATTGGAGAACGCTTTTCACCAACCCAATGCCTCTAAAGTGATGATTGATCCCTCGCGTTTTTTCCAATTTATGGGGCATTGAAAATCCGAGATGCTCTCGCAATTTTTTCCCCACATCGGGGCTCTCGTTTACGATCTCGATTTTCAGAGATTCGAGAAGATCTTTCTGGCCAATACCCGAGAGTTGAAGGATTTTTGGTGATAGCAGAGCACCAGCGCTAAGGATTATTTCTTTTTTGCATCTAAAGAGCTTGTCTTTATTGCCTTTAACACACTCTATTCCGAATGCTCTTTTATCTTTAAAGACTACTCTATTTACGTGAACGCCAGTTATCACTGTTAAGTTGGATCTTTTCATAGCGGGATGCAGAAAAACCCTTGCTGCGCTCATTCGACGACCGTTTTTTATTGTATGGTTGTAGTATCCAATACCTTCTAAGCTGGGATGATTTAGATCTTCTCTCGCCTCGAGACCGAACTCTTCTCCAGCCTTGATCATCTTTTCGGCTAATGGATATCGAAACTTTCCCGGAGATATTGGTAAAGGACCGTCTCCTCCCCTATGCTCATTTGAACCGAGCTCGTGCTGCTCGATTCTTTGATAAACTGCTCTAATTTCGTCCCAGCCCCATCCGGGACCTCCCAGCGTATTCCACTCCTCATAGTCTTGAGAATGCCCTCGAGAATAAATCATTCCATTTATTGAACTTGAACCTCCTAGTCCCTTGCCTCTAATCCAAACCTCTTTCGAAGGGATATCGGGGCGACGGTTTT
>CAJWLI010000158.1 GCA_913043075.1 uncultured Gammaproteobacteria bacterium | reverse complement strand
AGGCTTGTATAACCGGACACCGGCTTCAGAGAAGACTTTTTGTTTTTCGCTTTCTTCCATAAGTTCAAACCCTCGCGGTCAATCCTAAAAAACCATTGCGAGCTCTAAAGGACACCAGCCCGAAGAGCCTCCAAACCCAAGCTTAAGAAGAGAAATTCAAAATTTCCGAGAAGAAAAGCTTAGCTCTCCAGTAACAAAGATGATTGTTCAGACTAACCAGACAAAAGATGTAAGAGCGCGCTAAACTAAGCCCAGGTACTATGATCTGAAAATAACAGGTAAAAACTTAATGGCGAAGCAACAAAACTTTGACAAGCACGCACGATTTGAAGGCGAGTCTTATCAAGACGTGCTCGATAGAGACTCTCGTGATGTCCCTGAAGCTCTTCGAGCTGAACGAGCACCCTACCTTGGCAGCGATTCGGTTCCCGCATCACATTACACTAGCCAAGCCCGTTTTGACTTGGAGGAGGAACACATGTGGTCTCGAGTTTGGCAAATGGCGTGCCGAGAAGACGAACTCTCCAACGTAGGCGATTTCTTGATTTATGATATTATAGACAAGTCTGTTCTCATTTTGCGTTCGGAGCCAGACCGACTCCAGGCCTACTACAATACCTGTCTCCACCGAGGCAGAAAGCTCGCGACTATTCCCGGAAACAAAACAGAATTGCGGTGCCCGTTTCATGGATTCACTTGGGAACTTAACGGCAACTTTAAAAGTTGTCCGACTCCTTGGGATTACCAGCACCTTACTGCCGAAAAACTAAAACTTCCAGAGCTGAAAATAGACACATGGGGCGGATTTGTTTTTATAAATTTTAATAAAGATGCCCCTCCGTTAGCAGAAGTAGTTGGCCCCTTGGAATCGCATTTTAAAAATTGGTTCTTAGAAGAGAGATACACCCATTATCACGTCTCAAAAGTCATTCCCTGCAACTGGAAAGTCGCCGCCGAAGCCTTTATGGAATCTCAACATGCCCCCACGACTCACCCTCAGATTAAAACTCACATTACGGACGTTAACTCTCAATACGATGTTTTCTCTGACTACGTCACACGACAAATTAGCGCAGGCGCCGAGCCTAGTCCTTTGGTTAATCGATCAGAAATCTCCGAGCAAAAAATAGTCGATGACATGATGGTTAGGCGTTATAAAATGTACGATGACGTCGACGAATTACCTGAGGGATTAAGTGCCCGACGTTACGTCGCGCAATGCGCTAGAGAAAGCATGAATCGAGTCAATGGCTTTGATTACGAAACCTATTCAGACGCAGAACTAGTTGACTCAATTCTCTATAATCTTTTCCCTAACTTTTCAGTTTGGGGTGGAATTAAACCCACCCGGGTATACAGATGGAGGCCGAACGGCCGAGATGTAGATAGTTGCATTATGGAAATCTACCAACTCAACATCGGGAATACGGACCAACCTAAACCACCACCAGCAGCCACGCATGTATTGTCAGACAAGGAACGGTGGAGCGATGCAGAAGAACTCGGAGGCCTTGGAGCGATTGCTGATCAAGACATGGGAAACCTTCCCTACGTTCAGGAAGGACTAAAAGCTACAGGGAACAATGAAGTCCAATTTGCGAACTATCAGGACATGAGAATCCGTCAGCACCATATTATGATCCAACGGTTCATTGATGAAGGTTTAGAAAAAAAAGTTAGCTAGATTTCGGCTTTTTTGATTTTCTTAACTTATGATTGGCGATCAGCTTTCCGACATCGTACTCGTCATCGCCCTCGTATCTTGGCGCATAGGCTGAATAAGCCTTTTCAATCTCATGATAGCGTTTTTCGATATGAACCATGTTGTACCCGTGAGAAACGATGAAGTGCTCGCCAGCCTTAATTTGCCTCTTAACAATTGAAGCGAACTCGTCAGCATTCATGCCACCCGAAGCACTGCCTGTGAGAGGCGTGTCAACATAGCCCGGAAATATAGTGCCTACCTGAATGAAATCGGGGAGATCATTTCTCAGACTTTCAGACAGTCCAAGCACTGCATGTTTTGAGGCAACGTATGCGACGGATCGTGGCACCGCTATAAACAGCGAGTTTTCCGAGCCTAGATTGTAAATCGCAGCGGGGGTACCCTGCTCTATCATGCGCTTACCGAAAACTGAGCATCCATGCCAGACACCAAAAAAATTTACATTAAAAACCTTATGGGCCTCACCCAAATCAGCCTCATGAATCAATCCTCTCGCTCCAGAAATACCAGCATTATTTATAAGCATCTCAACCTTCCCGTGCCGCTGCCACGCGAAATCTGCAAAGCGCTCCACGCTCGCGAGTTCAGTAACATCCAAAACGGTTGA
Organism: uncultured Gammaproteobacteria bacterium; assembly: GCA_913043075.1. Lineage (GTDB taxonomy): Bacteria > Pseudomonadota > Gammaproteobacteria > Pseudomonadales > Azotimanducaceae > UBA9659. Next base: position 1,845 of record CAJWLI010000158.1, on the reverse strand, counting down.
ATCAGCTTCGACTCCCAGAGCCCGGAGCTTCTCAACTGCTTCAAAAAGTTTCTCCTGCCGCGGCTCGCCAATCAAAATCTTCGCGCCCTCCTCTCCGAATGCCTTGGCAAGGGCAAATCCAATACCTGTCGCACCACCAGTGATCGCAACAACTTTATCTTTAAATTTATACATCTCTTGGCTCTTTCTTTAGGTTTGCGCTGCTCGACTATGACTCCAGTAACACTTTATTAGCAATGACTTAAGCGCGGATTCAACTATACCAAGTCTACCTGATTTTCTAATGCTATGGTCACGATTTGCCCTCGGGCCTAAACCCCGTGGGCTTCTGAGTTTGGAACAGGCCGTAGCTTCGGATACCAGGGGCTCCGCAGCGGATCGCCCGGTTGAAGGTGCGCGCTTAGTCCCGGAGTCAGCGGAACGGTGGGTTGCGATGAGGGTCTTTCCGCAAAAACCACATCGTCACCAAAAGCTCTTATGGCGAGCGCTCTCCGCTGACTGTCCAAACGTGTCGGCCCGCCACCGTGAATCGTGCTGGGACTCGACAGAATAATGTCCCCCGGAGTTAACTCCCAAGACGCAATCGGGAAGGCGTCCCGATTTGCCTCAATATCCGGAAGAATCGGCAAGCCTTCGTTGTAAAAACCACTAGTTGGATCTCCTGGATTTCTGGGATCAAAACCGTCGAACATTGTCTCCTTGTGGCTTCCGACCACGAATTCGAGACACTCATCTTTCGACAAAGGATCAAGAGTGATCCAGATAGACGAAAATTGATTACCTGCAACTGGGAAGTAAGGCGTATCCTGATGCCAGGGAGTCCGCTCATTTCCTCCTGAGGTTTTAATAAAGAACTCGTCCGAGTAGTACCAGACATTGTCTGAACCCATAAATCTCCCCATGATTGATGCTGCGGGCGAGTCAAACAAAAGCCGTCTAATCTCAAAAGCATTATCGAAATTCCTAACCGTTTCTTGAAACTCTCCCTCTTCGCCAACGAAAAATTGCTGTTTTTTCACTCCACTGTCTGCCAATACTCGAGCCAATCCCATTTCAGTTAGCATTAACCAATCAGGAGAGAGAGCCTCCCGCAAAAGCACAACCCCGTCGCGATCAAAAGCGTCAGTCATTTCATCGGTTATTGACCCTACCGGATCGTCAGTACCTAACACAAAACTTTTAGCTAGTTCGTCCAAGCCGCACTCCTTGTTCAGCCTTGCTGACAATTTTTTATTTGATCTTAAATTCAGGCAGAGTCTTTTTTCTCAAACGAGGGGACCCAAAGATCTCAACCTGCAAATACATATTCATAATGTAAGCATCCCATATTCTGTTGTCTAGACAGACTAAAGACTTCGCCTTCTCCAATTTGCACAAACCCAAGTTTTTGGAGGACTTGGGATGAGCGAAAATTTTCCTTGTAAACGTTCGCGTTAACGCAATTAAACGAGGTGCTAATCTGGGCAAATTCGAGTAATCCTCTGCAGGCTTCAGTCGCGTAACCAAGCCCCCAGTAATCAAAGCCCAACCAATACCCTAGCTCACAATAATCATCGCCTCTAACCGACAAACCAACGCCACCGATCAGGACATCGTAAAGAAAAATATTCAGGTTCAATTCTTCTTTTTCGATTTTTCCAAGCCAATAATCTGCGTCCTTGTCGGTATACGGATGAGGAACATTGCTCAGCATCGATGCAACTCGAAAGTCTCCAATCAATCGAATCAAACGTAACTTGTGTTCCAGCGCAGCTCTTTTTAGGGTCAATCTTTCGGTTTTTATTGGGTTCATTTTTTAACGAGTCTCTTGAAAAAACACAAGGTCTTGATCAAAACATAATCCCT
>CAJWLI010000157.1 GCA_913043075.1 uncultured Gammaproteobacteria bacterium | reverse complement strand
TGGTTCGATTTTTCCTGATATGAACACTTTGCACAAGAACATTGAAGATTAATACTCGTTTTATTATCGACCGAGGAACTAACCAGCCCAGTAAGTTTAGGGCTACTCGAACCAAAAATTCCGACACTAGGAACTGAAAAAGCGTTGGCCAAGTGTCCAAGACCCGTATCTACTGAGACAGCTGCCGCACACTCATCTAACTCTTCCATCAGATTTTGGATAGAACTATCTGCAATAACTCGAGCTCTCCCCTGAGATATTCTTTGCGCTCTATTCACCTCTTCATGGCCTAATGCGGGGATAATTACTTCCCAATTTTTTGAAATTACTTTAGAAACCAATTCGCCCCAAAACTTTTCCGGCCATTCTTTTTTTCTTGAGGTCGTGCCATGAAAAAAAATAACTTTTTTTCCCGGCTTATTTTTTTTGTCTAATCCATAGTCTATGTTTTCTGTTTCTCTATATCCCAATGATTGGGCGAAGAGAGATTTTTGTCTTAATATCGCGTGGTCCGTCTTCGCTACTCGATACGAGCTAGTGTAAAAAAAAGATGCCGCCTTTTCTCTACTGCTTTTAATATCGAAACCAACACTCTTACCTCTCGATATTACAGTTAAAACTCCACTTTTTAGGAGCCCCTGAGAATCAATAATCAGGTCGTAGTCTATAGAGCGTAATTTTTTAACGAAAGCTGGGATTTCAATCGCCGCTTTCGAAATATTCCTCCTCCATTTTCTTAAACTGACAGGAATAATGTTATTGATAGACGGGTGAAGTGAAGGAATTGAGCAAAACGCCTCTTCAACTAGCCAATCAAACTGGATTGACGGCAAGAAATGAGAGGCCTCGGTCACTGCGGGAAGAGCATGCACAATATCTCCTAGGGACGAGGTCTTAACGATTAAAACTTTCATTTCTTATTCCACAAAAAAACTTCGAGCTTCTAATTAGGTGCAAATTCATATGAGATCGTTCAGCGCGCTAATGACCTCTCCAGGAAAAATCTCAAATAGAGAGGTATCGTAACCATCAGCTCTATCGCCAACCCTCTTTTTGTTAAAACCGCTATTTTTTTTTATCAATCTTGCAGAATCGCTTAGTGGAGGAGTATAAGTCGGACTAGTAGGACCAAACAGCGCGACCAATGGAGCTCCTACAGCGGCAGATACATGCATAAGCCCAGAATCGTTAGTTAAAACTAATCTCGAAGTCGACAATATGTCTAAAGCATCTAACATCGATGTTTTCCCTGTCAAGTCAAAAAGATTTTTTCGGCTCTCGGAAAGCGAATTTCTGATTTCCGCCGCTACTTCCGAATCTTTGTTAGAACCCAATATTATTGAGTTCCAACCTAAGCTTAGATAATGATCGACTACCACAGAAAAATGGTAAGTAGGCCACCTTTTTGCGATTCCGAATTCTGCGCCTGGGCAAAAAGCTATAGTGTCTCGACCAAAATCTATTTTGTTTTTTTTAGCAAGAGAATCGATATTGCGCTCACTAGACATTAAACGAGGAAATGGAATCTTATCTTTTGAGATCAGCTTGTTCCCAGGAGCCAAAGCAGCAAAACGCTCTATCATTAAGCGCTTGTATCTCAAAGAATCGTCTCGAACATCATTAATGAGCCCATACCTTAATTCGCCCAACCAACTTGTCCGCAGGGGTATCCTGGCAAAAAATGGGACTAAGGCAGACTTCAAAGAGTTAGTGAGAATGATTGCTTGATCATAATTGGCTACTCTAATTTTTTGAGCTAAAGAAAATCGTTCTTTTAGCCTTAATTCGCCATGGTTAAAAGGCGAAAGAATAGTATCGTCGACCTCATTCATCCGCTTTAAAACTGAGAGAGTCCAACTCGGAGCGAGAACTTCTATTCTGCATTTCGGTATATCGTGCTTTAAAATTTTATAAAGGCTCTGCGCCATTACGGCATCACCGATCCAAGCGGGGCTTACAATTAGTATTTTCATCAAGCAAACAAATTCTCTTACAGGCAAAAAACGCTTTTAATACTTAATCTTAAAATTACTTGAGTATCCGAGATTCTAAACAACGAGAGTGGACCATTCTGGGTGTGAGTTGTTTTTTTTCATAACATAGTCAAAATACATGCGTTGCAATTTTTCGGTAATCGGGCCACGTTTGCCTTCCCCGATCCTTCTACTATCCAACTCTTTAATGGGCAGCACCTCAGCAGCGGTTCCCGTAAAAAAAGCCTCTTCAGCGATGTAAACTTGATCACGAGTGATCCTTTTTTCCTCCACCTCAATGCCAACTTCTTTTGCCAAAGCAAATACGGTAGAGCGAGTAATTCCCTCCAAACATGAAGTAAGTTCCGGGGTAATAAGCCTACCTTTTTCAACGATAAAAATATTTTCGCCGCTTCCCTCTGCGACATAGCCCTCGTTATCTAATAATAGCGCCTCTTCACAACCGCTATCTAAAGCTTCTTGGAGTGCAAGCATAGAATTTATGTAATTCCCATTTGCTTTTGCTTTGCACATTGTAATATTGACGTGATGTCTCGTGTAAGAAGAGGTTCTAACTGAAATCCCCTCAGTTCTCGCGTCAGGAGTCATATAATTAGGCCACTCCCATGCGGCAATTATACAATGAGGTTTTAAATTGTCGGCTCTCAAACCCATGCCTTCAGAGCCATAAAAACACATCGGACGTATATAAGCCTCTTTCAGGTTATTGAGTTTAACTACTTCAACTTGAGCTCTATTTAACTCGTCTTTTGACCATGGTATGTGAAAGTTCAAAATATGAGCCGAGCGAAATAATCGATCGGTATGGTCTTTAAGCCGAAAGATAGCCGGGCCCTTCTCTGTAGGGTATGCCCTAACGCCCTCAAATACTCCCAGACCGTAGTGAAGCGTATGAGTAAGCACATGGACCTGGGCTTCTTTCCATGGGACTATTTCTCCATCGAACCATATATGCCCCTCTCGATCAGCCAGAGTCATAGTCATTTTCGAATGTTCCTTTTTAAAATATAAGGCTGGTATTGCACCATAAAATGATCCGCAACAATAGCCTAAGTAAGCACGCAATTTTCTAGATCAGTCACAGGACTGAAAATCTTTAGACTTCATCATCAAATCCCTTTTTACTGTTATAATCTCGATTAATTAGAAAAACTTAAAAATTTTCCATGCAAGCAGATAAAATTAACTGGTTTCGAAGTGCAGCTGGCTACATAGATGCTCACAAAGGAAAGACATTTGTAATATCTCTGTGCGATGGCGCTATTTCCTCTGAAAAGCTTGAAACGATAGTTTCTGACTGCATTTTACTTAATACCCTCGGTGTGCGCCTTGTTATTGTTTTTAACGGAGACCAACGTATAGAAAACAAATTGTTATCCGACTGGACTGGAACCAAAGGGAAAAAAATTACAAGGTTCAATCAAATTGATTTGCTGTCTGAAGTAATCGGTTCTATCAGAAATGAGTTAGAAGCAACTTTCATGTCCCACTCTTTCCATCTACCGGGAGGAAAAAAGGAAATTTTACTAACCTCCGGTAATTTCGTGAAAGCGAAACCGTTAGGAATAATTGATGGTGTTGATTATGAATCTTCCGGAGAAGTAAGAAAGATAAATGCATTGGCGATTAACCGACAACTTGATACGAATGCAATCTTACTCATACCCCCTATCGGCTTTGCTCCCGGGGGCGAGCTTTTTTATCTGAACTCGGACGAGGTAGCTTGTAAAATAGCGTGCGCCGTATCTGCAGACAAACTTATATATTTGGGTGAGATGGCAGGGTTACTTAATCAAGAAAACCAAATTATATCGGAAATTGACCTAAGTAGAGAAAAAGAACAAACAACAGACCTAGATCTATACCAATTTTGTAAGGAAGCCTGTAACAACGGAGTTCACCGATGTCACGTTATAAGTCATAAAATCGATGGCGCTATTATTCAAGAGCTTTTTACACATCACGGCTCTGGGACGCAGCTAACCGGATTAAGCTCAGAGAAAGTTAGGCACGCTATTCGAGAAGACCTTAACGCTATACTTGATTTAGTGAAGCCTTCAGAAAGAGAGGGAAATCTCATATCTAGAACCAAGGAATCAATAGAAAATGAACTGTCTAACTTTTTTGTCATTGAAAGAGATGGATTTATAGTTGCCTGCGCCGCCCTGCACATTTATGGAAAAATGGGAGAATTGGCGTGCA
>CAJWLI010000156.1 GCA_913043075.1 uncultured Gammaproteobacteria bacterium | reverse complement strand
CGATCAAGGAGGCGGGATCTTGGGCTCATTAGGGCTCATGCCGTCCGCATGCGTAGGCCCAACCAAATCTTATTACGAGCCATCGCACGGATCAGCTCCAGACATTGCGGGGAGAAATATTGCGAATCCGTACTCGATGCTCGGTTCTGTTGCCATGATGTTAGAGATGAGTTTTGAGATGGAAGAGGAGGCGAGGATTCTTTGGCAGTCAATGAAAAACGTCTTCGAATCTGGGATCTCTACTGCTGATCTTAGGAGCAAAACATCTGAAGAAGAGATCGTATCTACCTCGAGCTTTGGAAATAAAGTAATTGAAAACTATCGGGATCTGCTTGACCCCTAAAAATTTGGCCCGGCGATTTTAGAGCTGCCCAACCGTATCGAACATAGAAAACAGCATCACCCACACCGATACCCAGCCCCACCCTAAAAACAGCCACATTACCAATGGCTGCTCGAACAGGTGTCCTAAAAGATTCACTAAAGAATCAACGAAAACAAATTTTAGAATCGCTTTTAGCCAACCGAATGAAAGCATTTTCTCCTCCAGCTTGGAAGCTTAGCATTTTAGAGACACGGCTCAAATCTAAATCGAATTTGTTCAGTAATTCTTAAAGGCTCCAATCTCTCGGGAGATTTCTTCATAAACCTCAGAAATTGTAAACCGTTGCTTGAAATGAATGCGCTTGGAAAAAAATGTGACGGGAAAGACAAAGTTATCTGTTTGTCTCCAACGCAGGGCCTTGCTTTTGCCTAAATCATCCTCGTAGCTAATCCACTTAAGACCATGCTCGGCTACCAGAATATCTCCGAAAACAATCCCCAAAGATTGCCACGCCCTGACGTCTTTCCGCTCAAAACCACCCGCGAGGATCAACTGTTGCAAGGCAGGCAAATCATTTTTGTTGCCCTCCAGAGACAACACGCCAAGCTTTCGGGCCAGCAAATCTCTGAGCTCTTTGCGCTGAGAATCTAAGGCATAACTTTGGAGTACAGAAAGATCTTCAATAATGAGCTCCTCTCTTTCATTTTCAAACTCATAATTCTTCAGATCTTCTGATACGTATTCTTTAGCCGCGGGATTTTCCGCTGCCACAGAACAACAAAGGCAAAGCAATGTGATCGAACTAAATATCGGTCTAGTCATTTTTTTACTTACAAGGGCTCCAAAGCCAAATTTTAGGATAAACTAGACGTTTTTATAACTTAAAAATCGAGTGTCAACAAAACTAATCCAAGAAATGAAGAAAGCTAAGACTCCCATGGTGCTGTCGATCACTGGGGGCGGAGCAACTGTTTTAAAGAACTTCTTTTCGGTCAGCGGTGTTTCCCAACTTGTACTGGAAGCAATCGTGCCCTATCACCCAAAATCTCTCTCGAAATTCTTGGGATCAACACAGACCTATGCGTGCAATTCCAGGACAGCAAGAGCAATGGCTATGGAGTCTTTCAAACGAGCCAAGGACATGGCGGGAAGTAGCAACGTTATTGGTTTGGGCTGCACGGCAGCGCTCCGGACAACGCGGGAGCGACGCGGCAAAGACCGTTGCCATGTCTGCGTGCAGTCCCGCACTACTTCGCGAACCCTTGACATGAAGTTAGATCAGTCATTGACTCGCGCGCAACAGGAAAATCAGTGCAGGCAACTGATTTTCGTTGCAATTGCAAACACCCTTTCTCTAGAGACTGATTATGAAGGGTTATCTTTTAAGGAAACTTCAGTTGAAGCACCCAGCCTTTGGAAAGACTTACTGGAGGGCAACACAAACAAAACAAACGATAAAAAATATGCCGCAGTCTTCCCAGGGTCCTTCGCCCCATTTCACGAGGGACACGAGAAAATAATCTTGTTAGCAGAGAGAAAACTTAATGTCCGACCAGCACTGGAAATCTCCGTAACAAATGTCGACAAACCACCCCTAGATTTCGTGAGTATGGAAGAACGAAATATACCTACGCAAGATATAGTTTTTACAAACGCGGCTACGTTTGAGGAGAAAGCAGATCTTTTCCCAAGCGCAACTTTTTTAGTAGGCATCGACACTTTGGCAAGAATCGATGAGGCTGGGTATTACAATGGGAAAAGAAACAAAAGCAAAATCCTAGAAAAATTCAAGACACAGAACATTCGTTTTCTTGTTTTCGGCAGGCTAGTCAATGGCCAGTTTTTAACACTATCCAGCATCAATATATCTGCCGCACTTTTAGATCTTTGTGATGAAATACCGGAGTCAGATTTCAGAGTTGACATAAGTTCCTCAGAGATTCGAGCGAGCGAAAAAGATTGAAAAAGCTCGACCTCTATATAGGCAAGACAGTTATTCTTGGAATACTGATATCCTCATCGGGGCTCGTTGGGCTTTTGTCAGTGCTCACCTTTCTCGAGGAACTCGGCGATCTAAACGAAAAATACGATGCGCTATCTGCTCTAAGATATATCGTTTACAGCATTCCGAGAATTTTTTACGAGACGCTCCCGTATGCAACTTTACTCGGATGCCTGTCAGGACTTGGACTACTCGCAAATAGTAGTCAACTAGTTGTGATGAGAAGCTTCGGGATGTCTACATGGGAAATCACATGGTCCGCTGCAAAACCTGCTTTAGTGATCGTTCTACTTGGACTTTTCCTCGGAGAAACTGCCCTTCCGAAATTTGAAAAAAACGCTAGGGTAATCAAAGAAAGTGGGTTAGAGGAAGACATCACACCTTCAAGCGGCTTCTGGTTCAAGGAGGACAAAACATACATAAGACTTGGGAAGGTATTCAGTGACGGAAGACTGAGAGATGTTAATTTGATAGAAGAAAAAAACGGCAGGGTCGTAAAAACTGTTTGGGCCGAAAAGGCAACCTACGATTATCTTCAGGCAAAGTGGTCCCTTTTTAACGTAAAAACGACAAAAATCGGTTATCAAACTGAGGGAAAAATACAGGAATCGATCGACTGGGAAACGAGCATCACGCCGAGCCAACTTAACACAGAAATTCTTGTTGACCCCAGCAGAATGTCAATCAGAGAGCTCCAACAAAAAATCTCTTTCTTGCAGAAGGAGGGTTTAGAGTTCGGTCAGTTCGAGCTAGGATTGTGGACAAAGATTTTCCAGCCTCTAGCCTCTCTAGCTCTGGTCCTTGTTGGAGTCTCTTTTATTTTTGGACCACTCAGACAGACAAATATTGGAACTAGATTAGTAGCAGGAATCACTTTCAGTATTTGCTTTAAATTTCTTCAGGATTTTTTCGGGCCAGCGAGCCTAGTGTTCAACTTTTCTCCACTAATAGCAGCGGGCCTTCCTATCTTAGTGTCAGTGATATTGGGATGGCACTTGCTAAGAAAAGCAGGTTAAACTAAAACACGATGCGCTTTTATTATGATCCGGCATCGACGAGACATAACCTAAAGAAGATAAATCCGAAGACATGGACGAACTATGAATGAAAAGGGTGAAATAAGTATTGAAGTTTTTTCAGATTACATATGACCATGGTGCTACCTCTGTACCGTGAGTATAGCCAAACTTAAAAAAGAGAAAGACGTATCGATAAAATGGCGTCACTACCCTCTTCACCCGAGGATTCCTAAGGAAGGTCTTAAGGTCAAGGATCAGGGCGACAAGCAAGATAAAGCAAATCGCAAGGCATACTCTGAGCATCTAGAGAACCAATTTCAAACGCAGGGCTTGAAGTTCGTGCGTAGAGACCTAATAAGCAACAGCAGGATGGCCCAAGAACTCGCGGCCTGGGCAGATTCCCAAGACGCTGAAAATAAAATTCACATAATGCTTTTTGAAGCGTATTTCGTTGATCAAAAAAATTTGGGTGATATCCCAACCCTATTGGGGATAACAAAGAGCGCAGGCTTAGATCCCTATCTTGCTGAACAAGCGCTTGAAAAACGATCTTTTGCCGACGAGGTAAATCAAGACTGGGAGTTTGCAAGAGAAAACGGCATAACGGGAGTCCCGACTTTTCATGCCAAAGATCTTTTCTTGTATGGCTCGCAACCCTTTGAGGTTCTGGAACGTTTTTATAATAACTTAAAGACTAAAGACTGAGCTAAGAAATTTTGAGCATATCTGCGACAGCACGTTTTGCCATTACAACACAGAGGCTGGCCCTGTAAGCTGCAGAGGCGTGCATATCATCATTCATTAACTCTCTTTCAAGAGTTACGTTCTCTATGGCTTCAACAGAGAAGCTTTCA
>CAJWLI010000155.1 GCA_913043075.1 uncultured Gammaproteobacteria bacterium | reverse complement strand
TTAGGTCTAAAAACTGTTTTCTTGTGGAGAAAAGAGTGAAGCGAATTCGCGACTCTCATCACAAGGGAGAGATTGGCCATGGCGGAAGGCAAGGTTAAGTGGTTCAACAACACGAAGGGTTATGGGTTTGTTAATCTTGATGGTGACAGTGAGGATTATTTTGTTCACTACTCTTCGATTGAAATGGATGGTTACAAGAGCTTAAAAGCGGGGCAAGCAGTAACTTTTGAAATTGATGCTAGCGAAAAAGGCAAGAACGCCATTAACGTGCAGTTGGTTTTCGAAGAAAACTAAAGTTTCTGCTCCACGCAGAGGTAAGGGGATGGGTGCACAAAAAAGACGAGGTGAGTTCGTCCTTATTTTCAACAAGCCCTATGGGGTGCTCTGTCAATTTTCTGGTTTAAAACCAAACTTAAGCGATTTTATCCCTTTGAAGGGTTTTTACCCAGCAGGACGCCTCGACAAAACTTCAGAAGGACTGGTCGTTCTTACCAATAATGGGGTGACCCAAGCCATGATTTCTAACCCGAAGCATAAAATGGAGAAAACGTACTGGGTCCAAGTTGAAGGAAATATAATTGACGAGACCCTCAAGGACTTGATTAAAGGGGTGGTTATTGAAGGCGTCAAGACACTGCCCGCGAAGGCAAAGATAATCGAGCCGCCATTAGGCTCCAGAACGCCTGATATCCGACACCGCAGAAATATTCCCACTAGTTGGATTGAATTGAGATTGAAAGAAGGCCGAAATAGGCAAGTGCGCAAGATGACAGCCGCTGTGGGTCACCCCACACTCCGTCTTTACAGGTTTAGTGTTGGTCCTTGGCACATTTTATCTATAAAAAAAGGGGAGTTTTACAAGTACTCACTCAATAGCTCCCTTTTTCCCAGGAGCGAGCAAAAATTTGATCGCTCTCCTTACTAGATACCCAATCCTCTCCTCCGTCGTGCCTTTCTTTTTTCCAGAGAGGAGCATTTGTTTTTAGATAATCCATTATGAAATCGCACGATTGGAAAGCCTCTTTTCGGTGAGAGCTCGCTATTCCTACAAAAACAATCCCCTCACCGACATGCAACTTACCAACTCTATGGATTATAGTGCCGGCTGATATTTTCCAGCGTGCCTTAGCTTCGTTTAAAATTTTTTTTAATTCACTCTCTGTCATTCCAGAGTAGTGCTCTATAGATATACTCTCGACTTTTCTGGTTTCATTAAAATCCCTAACGGTTCCAAAAAAAGTCGCTATTGCCCCGACAGAATCCCCAGAATCCTGGAGCAAACCATGTTCTTTACCGAAATCGATTGCTTCCGTCTGAATAAGCACCTTAAACCCCATCTACCCTCCCGTCACAGGAGGCAAGAAAGCAACCTCACAGCCATCTGACAGCAGCTCATCATTAACTACAATCTCTTTATTAATAGCGATTTTTACAGATTCGCTTGCGAGAACCTTGCCCCAATGATTTCCTTTCTTTTTCTCTAACTGCTTTATGAGAGCTGATAATCTTAACGGCTGGTTAAACTCTATCTCGAGCGACCCACATCCGAGTTCTTCTCGCAAACTGGCAAAGAAAACAAGCTTAATCATGTTTTTCCTTAACCCAAACCCCTGTAGCCCCTCCAGACTTGGCTTCTAGTGTGATTTCGGAGATGCTCATTCCCCTGTCAACCGATTTACACATATCGTATACGGTTAGAGCGGCAACGCTCACTGCGCACATTGCTTCCATTTCAACCCCGGTCTTGCCGGAAACTTTACAGACCGCCTCGATCTTAATTCGATTTAAATCCGAATCAATCACAAAATTAATTGCAACTGCGTTAAGAGGCAATGGGTGGCACAACGGTATTAGTTCAGGGCACTTCTTAGCGCCTTGTATTCCAGCTACCCTGGCTACCCCTAGAACATCTCCCTTTGAGGCCGAACCCAGTTCTATCATAGACAACGTCTCGGGCAACATTTGTACATAACATGAGGCAGTTGCCTCTCTTTCTGAGATAGGCTTGTCACCCACGTCAACCATAATGGCTTTCCCATCCTCGTCAAAATGGTTAAGCGCTTTATTTTTTGCTTCCAAAATACTCTCCGAAAAAGTTAGTGAGTTCAAAATAAGCTAATCTTCTCTCCCAGTTTATCTTGAAACGACCTTTTTATTCTATTAGTTCATCCGCTAAGAAATCTGACAAGAAGGGATGGAGCTTTAAATTTAAGGAAAAGAAATAGATCTCAAGCTAAACTATAATGTCAATGGGTGTTTCAAATCCAAGAGATAATGAAGAGCTCAAAAAAGAAAGTAATAGTTGGTATGTCAGGTGGCGTCGATTCATCGGTTGCCGCTCTGCTTTGCCTAGAATCCGGCTACGAAGTTGAGGGCCTTTTCATGAAGAATTGGGATGAAGACGACGGATCAGAATATTGTACAGCAAGAGCGGATTTAGAAGACGCAAGATCTGTTTGCAAGACGCTAGGAATAAAACTAAATCAAGCGAATTTTTCTGCCGAGTATTGGGACGGGGTCTTCCAGAATTTTTTGGAGGAGTATCGAGCAGGCCGAACTCCAAACCCTGATGTTCTTTGCAACCGAGAGATAAAGTTTAAAGTTTTCGCTAAATACGCAAAAATTTTGGGGGCACAAGCTATATCAACCGGCCACTACGCAAGACTTCAAAAAACAAACGGCAGAATAGGCCTTTTTAAAGCCATAGACAAAGAAAAAGACCAAAGCTATTTTTTACAATCGGTTTCGCAATCACAATTTAAAGACGTCATTTTCCCGCTCGGGGAACTAAAGAAAACTGAGGTTCGGGAAATCGCAAGACGAAATGGCTTCTCTACTTTTTCTAAAAAAGACTCTACCGGCATATGCTTCATCGGAGAACGGCGACTGCAGAACTTTTTAAGCAATTATCTGCCTGCGCAGCCTGGCGAAATCGTTGATCAAAAAGGAACTATCTTGGGCGAGCATCAAGGCCTCATGTTTCACACTCTTGGACAACGTCAAGGACTAAAAATTGGCGGAAAAAAAGGGAGTGAGGAAAAGCCCTGGTATGTGATCAAAAAATCTACGGTTAACAATCAAATCGTAGTCGCCCAAGGAAACAACAACCCCGGACTATTTTGTTCAGCTGCGCACTTAGAATCAATTCATTGGATCAGCGAGAAACCGGAGCTACCAAAAGAACTCGCTGTTAAACTTAGATATCGCCAAGAAGACCAAGACTGTGTTTTAGAGATTGCTGAAAACCGCTTCTTGGTGAAATTTAAAAATGCTCAAAGAGCAGTTACGCCAGGACAATGGGCTTGCTTCTACCTTGGAGAGCAATGCTTAGGAGGCGGAATTGTAGCATCCACCATGCAATGAAAGACCTAACTTCTCTCCAAGACCAAACCTTAGCACTTGGTGGCGTTCTGCAGGCTTGCAGAACCGTTCACGAGATAGCTCAACTGGGAATGACTAGTAATGATCAGCTTGTTTCTGCGATTGACACGATATTTGTTATTAACCCTAAGGAAACAATAGAAGTGTACGGTGAAATCAAAAACGTTTTCCAGGGACTGGACCTCTTGAGCGACTTGCTCGAAGACTGGTCTGCGGTTCCGAAAAGCGCCCCGGCCAGAACAGCCGCAACGATTATACTGCTCGAGAGACGACTTCAAAGATCGGCCTTGATGATCAATGATATAAGAGAAGGGATAGCCTTTATAGCAGATGAACGCGAAAGACTATCTTTGACCACCGGAAGTCCCGAGATAACTCGGCAACTTTCCATGATATACAAGAAAACTATTTCTCAAATTTCCCCAAAAATTATCATTAAAGGCCAACCGAAAAACCTATCGATCGGCGTAAATACCGAAAGAATTCGTTCTCTTTTATTGGCTGGAGTTAGATCAGCAGTTCTTTGGCGTCAAGTTGGCGGGGTTGCGCTTGATTTGTTGTTCAATCGCGAAAAAATCTTAAGGTGCTGCGAGGAGCTAAAAAAATTAGAATAAACAGCTAATTAAATATAAACTCTCGACACCATGCTAGATCTCTCAAAGCTTACAGCAATCAACCCGATTGACGGCAGATACCAAGACCAAACCGCGGAACTTCGCGGGATTTGCAGTGAGTTCGGCTTAATGCGACGAAGGTTGAGAGTGGAGTTAGCTTGGTTTAAAGCACTTTCTCAATGCGTGGATGTAGCTGAGCTCCCGCC
>CAJWLI010000154.1 GCA_913043075.1 uncultured Gammaproteobacteria bacterium | reverse complement strand
ACTCAAAGCCGGTATCGAAAGATCGTAAGTGAAGCATTATCACAACTTCATAGGCTCCCTCTTGAAGATCTAACTCCCGTGAGCTCATCTACTAGCTTGACGACATGTCTCCGATACCTTCATCAGCCTCCCGCCGACGCTGAAACAGATCTGCTTAACGAAGGTAAACACCCAGCACAGAAAAGATTGAGCTTAGATGAGCTAACCGCTCATCAGGTCAGAATAAAGTTGCTCCGTGAAGAGCTCAAAAGTCTTAAAGCCCCGAAACTCTCAATTCCAGGCAAGTTATATAACAAGGTTATTGACGAGTTTGGATTTGAACTTACAAACGCACAAAAACTCGTTTCTGCGGAAATCTCCGAGAATATGCTGAACGATTTTCCAATGCATAGGCTGGTGCAAGGGGACGTAGGATCGGGAAAAACAGTACTGGCCGCTTTAGCATCTGTCCACGCACATGAGAATGGTCTCCAAACAGCGTTAATGGCTCCGACGGAACTACTAGCGGAGCAGCATCTAGCAACTATCGAAACCTGGTTGGGTCCGATCGGTGTAAAAACCTGCTTACTAACCGCAAATGTCAGAGGCGTTGCTAGGAAGGAATTGATGCAGAAAATTAACGAAGGAGAAATCGATCTAGCAATTGGCACACACGCTCTTTTCCAAAAAGAAGTCAATTTCAAAAATCTTGGACTAGTGATAATCGATGAGCAACACAGATTTGGTGTAAATCAACGCCTAGCGCTTAGACAAAAGGGAGCGAGCGAAAACTCCAGTCCTCACCAAGTTATTATGACCGCTACGCCAATTCCAAGAACGCTTTCTATGGGTTTTTATACGGAAATGGATGTCTCAATATTAGACGAACTCCCGCCAGGAAGAACACCTGTAAAAACTTCTGTTTTATCGTCTGAAAGACGAGAAGACATTATTGCTCAAGTAAATTTTGCTTGCCAAGCAGGAAGACAGGCTTATTGGGTCTGCACACTAATTAACGAATCCGAAACCCTCGAATGCGAGGCAGCTGAGAAAGTATCTAGCGAGCTGAAAGAGAAATTACCGAAAGTTTCGATAGGGCTTGTACATGGCGGATTAACGTCGCAAGAAAAAAATAAACGCATGCAGGAATTCAAAAAGGGAAACCTTGATCTTCTTGTCTGCACTACCGTCATAGAAGTTGGTGTAGACGTGCCCAATGCGAGTCTAATGATCATTGAAAATTCCGAGAGGTTGGGCCTTGCACAGCTGCACCAATTACGAGGTAGAGTTGGCCGAGGTGACGAAGCATCCCACTGTCTTTTGCTCTATAAAAAGCCTCTCGGGGCCATAAGTCAACAAAGGTTAGATGTAATGAGAACTAGTAACGATGGATTTTTTATCGCAGAAAAAGATCTGGAAATGAGAGGGCCTGGAGAAATTTTTGGAACACTTCAATCTGGCGAACTTCGATTAAAAATCGCAGACCTTCAAAGAGATAAAGAAATCGCCGCTCAATCGGCCGAAGCGGCCGTGGAGCTATTGATCCAAAACAAAGAAAAAGCAAAGCGGTTAGTCAAGCGATGGGTTTTTTCCGAAGAAAAAATCAACCTCGCATAGGCAGACTTTTACAAAGTTCTAATAATCTAGCTTGCCCTCGCTCTTCGCGACAATAGAGGCGACAGTTGCATCGCCGCCGACATTAACTGAGGTTCTTAACATATCCAGCAATCTATCTACTCCAATGATTAAAGCAATTCCCTCTACGGGAAGGCCCACCTGTTGCAAAACTAGAGCTAAGGTAATCAGGCCAACTCCGGGAACTCCTGCTGTTCCTATTGAGGCCATCGTCGCGGTTAGTATAACAGTCATATAACCTGCTAACCCTATTTCTACTGAATAAGCTTGAGCTATAAATACAGTCGCTACCCCCTGCATAATCGCAGTTCCGTCCATATTGATTGTTGCTCCCAGAGGGGCCGTAAAGGAGGCGACCTCTTTCCTAACACCCATTTTCTTCTCAAGTGTTTCAAGGGTAATTGGTAAAGTAGCGCTAGAGCTGCTCGTAGAGAATGCATAGACCATGACTGGGTAAAAATCCTTATAAAATCGAAGCGGGTTCAAACCTGCAAGAATTCTCAAAAGGAGAAAATATGTCAGTACAAAATGCAGAACTAACACTATGACTACATTAAAAAAGTATTTCGCGAGATCGAAAATACCGCCAAATCCCATATTAGCAAAGACGGTTGTCATCAAACAAAAGACACCGATTGGCGCTACTGACATTAACATAAGAACAAGTTTCATTATGACCTCGTTCCAATCGTCTAAACTATCACGCAATCTAGAGCCATGTTCGCCACTTTTTGAAATCGCTACGCCTACTAAAATCGCGAAAACTATGACCTGTAGCATGTTTCCTTCCGCCATTGCTTTGACAGGGTTGCTAGGGAAAATTTCTAAAAAAACCTGCTTTATAGGCGGGCTTTCTTTTGCTACGAAGACTGTGTCCGAAGCTAAAGACATTCCTAGGCCGGGATTTATTATATTCGCGGCAATAAGTGCCAAACTTATCGCAGCTGCCGTTGTAAAGAGGTATAAAATAAGCGTTTTAATCCCGATCCTTCCAAGACTCGTCCCTCCGGAAAGATTGCTCGCGCCACACGCTAGGGAGACAAAAACAAGCGGAACCACAAGCAATTTCAAAGTAACAATAAAGACCTGCCCCCCCAAGTCTATTAAACCGTTTATACCGAATTGCATTATGGGATTAGAATCGTCTAAAGCTATAGAGTGCGCCAAGGACCCCAAAAGCAATCCCGAGAACATCCCTAAGAGGATTTTCTTGGTTAGCGCCGACCGATCCGTCACTCTTTACATCTCCATCATTTCGAAGTCTATCTTGCCCACGCCGCACTCAGGGCACAGCCAATCTTCAGGGACATCATCCCAGGCAGTTCCTGGCGGTATTCCGTCCTCTTCCCATCCCTCTTCTTCATCATATACAAAACCACAAACAATACACTGCCATGTCTTCATTTAACTCACTCTTATTTGCGTTCTTAATAAACTTTAATAGCCTACCTTTCACGGGCTATTTGAGCGTCGTATACTACATTAATTATAGCTACCATTAAAACCAGCAGCTGAGATCATCTTATGTTAAATCCGTTACAGGTAGACAGGTTAATGCCAATTAAAGCAGCTGTCTCTTTAACGAGGCTGAATCGCCCAATTGGGATTTTTCTCCTACTTTGGCCAACTCTTTGGGCTCTATGGATATGCTCCGCTGGTTGGCCAGGTTTCCATCTTTTTTTTGTTTTCACAATAGGAACTATCCTAGCCCGATCCGCAGGCTGTGTAATAAATGACCTCGCAGATAAGGACTTTGATCCTCATGTAGAAAGAACAAGATTAAGGCCCTTACCGACCAAAGCAATTTCGGTAAAGAACGCTTTTTTAATACTCGTCTGTTTAGTAGTTCCATGCTTATTTCTGGTATTAACTTTAAACACTTCAACAGTAATATTGTCCTTCGGGGCACTAGCAATAATGAGTGCTTACCCTTTTATGAAAAGATATACGCATTTCCCCCAAGCCATTCTCGGAATCGCTTTTTCCTGGGGCATACCTATGGCTTTCTCGGCAGGAGGAGGAAGCCTTGATGCGACGATGTGGCTTTTACTAGCAGCGAATTGGGCATGGGTAATCGCCTACGATACTCAGTACGCCATGGTCGACAAAGACGATGATATTAAGCTCGGTTTGAAGTCGACTGCGATCATATTTGGAAAATTTAGCCGTTTGATCATCGGAGTATTACAATTTTTTTGTCTGGGCGTTTTAACCCTTTTAGGAACATCTCACGAATTCGGTATGGTATATCAAATTGCTATTTTCGGTGCTGGATTGTTTTTTCTGTACCAACATTTCCTGCTTTCAAAAGCAACCCGGGGAAATTACTTTGCCGCTTTTTTAAATAACCATTGGGTAGGATTTTTTATCTTCCTTGGTATTTGCGGAAATTTTTTATGAATCTCTTTGGGTATAATTTAAACGATTCCATGAGGTTATAAAAAAGACATCGGGCTAGCTCGGAGAACATCTACTATAATAATCTCTCAGTCGAAGGAGAGCATCCATTTTTAAGATAATTAGAACGATTGATCAGATAACTGATATCGCTGGAAAGACGGTAGCCTGGTTTACTTCGTTAATGGTAATTTTTACATGTG
>CAJWLI010000153.1 GCA_913043075.1 uncultured Gammaproteobacteria bacterium | reverse complement strand
AGAAAGCCCTCCAGCAACTTGAATATTTTTACCATTTCCAGGGGCATCTGTTCCTGAACTCTTCTTGCTCCCTCTAAAGCAATTTTACTCTTCCCCTGAAACATGGCTGCCCAAACGAGAAAATGCAGGTTATGTGGGTAATAATTGAGCGGATATACTCCCTGGGCTTTACACTGAGCGATATAGCGCTCATCAACCTCAGAGGCTTGTTTATTCACTTCATATGCATCTTGGTATCGACCCACTCGCATATATATGTGTGATGGCATATGCACCATGTGGCCCGCTCCCGGCATCAAGTCAAGCAACGTGTCCGCATACGACTCTGCCTTTTTTGGCTGCGCCAGCTCAACAGTGTGAATATAGTAATGAATCGCTCCAGGGTGCCTTGGATCCGTCTCAAGAACTGACTCAAATGCATCCAAGATTTTGTTAGTATTTGATTTTGGACTCATGTCACCGTGCCAATAATCCCACGGCGACAGATTCATTAATGCTGCCCCGTATAGAGTCAGAGCGTCTAGATCTGCAGGATACTTTGTCACGAGACCCTTCATCGCTTCCGCATAGTCCCTATCTAAAGTTGGTCTAGTCACAGAAGGATCATCGGAGTAACGTCGCGCCAATGCATCTATAAACGCTGCTTCTCGCTTACTAACTAAACTCTTAAGCTCAGACGCTTTTTGAATGGCCTCAGATGCTTGTTCTCTCACATAGGGTTGCATGGGTAGATTGATATTTGGGCCTAAGACCAGTGCCCAACCCCAATAAGCCATTGCATTCGCAGGATCTAGCCTCACCGCCTCTTTGAACGCTCTCAATGCCTCCGAATGGTTAAACGCGTAAGTCAATCTCAGGCCCTGATTGAAGAAATATTGGCTCTCGGCAATCGAAGTGGTCACCGGAAAGGTATAGTCGCCGAGCCCAGATAACTTGGGAGCAATTGGCTCGGTCTGAGAAAAAGGATCGGCTTCCAACGCTCTTGTATCGTGCATCATCGCAAAAGATAGACTAGAGACCAGAAGCGAAACAAAGAAAAGTCCCCAAACTAATTTGGACTGCATAGATTTTCCTCCGTAGGCTACTCCTAGAGTTTAAAATCTCTTGATAGAAGATCGCAAGCTTTTCAAAAAGATAGAAAAAGACTTGAGCGGTTTTAACTTTAGGAGGATTAAGATAGCCTACTCAGTATAGCTATAACGAAAGAAGTGTTGCTTACCAACTTAAAAATAGATAAATAAAATTTTGGGAGCTCGTATGCTCTGGTTTAAAACTTTAATCGGGATTTTTTTTCAAGCGATTTTTTTAGGCTTATTCATTTACTTGCCCGCTTGGACTCTTTACTGGTCAGACGCCTTAATCTGGGCAGCAGTGTTTTACTCGATAAACTCAGTAGCGTGTATCTATCTTCTTTTGACCAACCCCGAAAGCATAGAGGCAAGGCTTAATCTGCCGAGCCCAGACCAACCTAAACAGGATAAATTAGCTACCATTGTCCTTTTTTCTGCCATGGCGGTGAGCCTAATTGCATGCCCCTTAGACGTTTTTCATTTTCAGATCACGCCCGTCTTCACAGGTTACTTAAAAATTTCCGGACTGGTGGTTTTTGCGCTTGGTCTTTTGCTAATTATTGCTTCTATGGCGACGAATGAATTTGCAGAATCAACAGTGAACATTCAAGAAGATAGAGGACAAGAAGTCGTAGATGAAGGCCTCTACGGAATTGTGAGGCATCCGATGTACACAGGATTTTTTTTGTTCTTTGTAGGCACAAGCCTTTGGCTTGGCACCATTCTATCGTTAGCTATTTGTATCGCCTCTATGACTTTCGGGCTTGTCCTTAGAATCCGAGTAGAAGAAAAAACTCTTCTAGAAGGACTGGAGGGCTATAAGGAATATACTGAGAAAGTAAGATTCAGATTGATTCCTTTTTTACTTTAGAATTGTTAGTTTTTTTGAAGGTATTAACGTGAACGCGGAAACATGATCCGCAAAAAAAGGTCGGTCTTAATCTCTTTTTAGCTTTCAAGCGCCGTACTCAGCAGCTATCGTGGCGTGAACTATAGTACCGTTATAGGTGTTCAAGCCACTAGCAAAGCCTTGCACTTTTTTAAAAGCCTCTTTAATACCTGCAGTCGCAAGCAATTCAACATAGGGCAAGGTAACGTTATTGAGGGCTAGGGTAGAGGTAAGAGCTACCTCTCCCGGCATATTAGTAACGCAATAATGGACAATATCCTCCTCCAAATAAGTGGGTGCATCGTGAGTCGTCGGACGACTGGTCTCAAACGTTCCTCCCTGATCAATAGCAACATCAACAAGAACTGAACCAGGCACCATACTTCGCAAAAGCTCCCTATCAATTAATTTCGGAGTTTTCGCTCCGGGAATGAGGACACTGCCAATAACCAAATCAGCATTCTGAACTTCATGGGAGATAACATCCTGGGAAGCCATCAAAGTTTTTGCAGTTTGATTAAAAATAAGAGATAGCTCTCCTAGACGATCCGCTGATTTATCGATTACGACAACTTCTGCTTGCATGCCAGTGGCTATAGTCGCTGCGTTAGTTCCCGCAACACCACCCCCTAAAATAACAACCTTCCCTGGCGAAACCCCGGGAACCCCGCCTAGCAATTTTCCCCGACCACCGCGAGAAGCTAGCAAGGCATTGGCTCCGACTTGCACTGAAAGACGACCAGCTACCGCGCTCATGGGCGAAAGCAGTGGCAAGCGCCCCTGATCATCCAAGACAGTTTCATAAGCGATCGCACTGATTTTTCTTTTTAATAAAACTTCAGTTAATGCTTTTTCTGCAGCCAAATGCAAATAACAGAAGAGGATCTGATTAGACGAAATAAGTTCACATTCAAAAATGCTTGGCTCCTTGACCTTAACTATTAACTCTCCGCTAAAAGCTCTCTTGTCATTAACAATCGATGCACCGCATTTCCTGTATTGGTCATCGTCAAAACCAATTTTAGTTCCCGCGTTTTCCTCGACCCAGACTTCGTGGCCAATTGAAACAAGGTGCCCCACGCTTGCTGGCGTCAAACCCACCCTGCATTCATGATTTTTAGTTTCCCTTGGAACGCCTATGAGCAACTCAGAACCCTTTTAGAAAGACCTTTAAAGAAGAATGCGCTCTTTTATACGATATTAAATTGCAAATTAACGAGAAAATGGATCAATATTCGAATATTATTTGTTAAAATATTAGTTTATTAAAATAAAATAATGTTATGGATCGGAAAGATCAATTAATTCTTCAAGAGCTCCAAAAGAACGGAAAAATAAGCAATTTGGAACTCGCTGGCCGAATCAATTTATCAGAGTCTTCTTGCCTTAGAAGAGTAAAAACTCTCGAAGAAAAAGGCTATTTGACTGGATATGCGGCGTTAGTTGACCAAAAAATGGCGGGTTATCCCAACGATGTCTTGGTAAGAATTACACTTGTAAGCCAGGACAAACAAAATCTTGAGGCTTTCGAGTCTGAGATTCACAATATCCCAGAGGTCATGGAATGCTATTTAATGAGCGGAGACTCAGACTATCTGCTAAGAGTAGTAGTCTCGGATGCTAGGGACTACGAACGACTGCACAGTCAACACTTGACACGGTTACCTGGCGTTGATCGAGTTCATTCCTCCTTTGCATTAAGAACCGTAGTGAAAAACAAAATCTTGCCCGTTCGTTAGAACCTAAACCTTAAGATAAAAAAAACTACGACCTTTAATTTTGGAAAACCGGTAACAATATTAGCGGCAGTAAAGGTAGCCTTTTAAGCTAGGGTAATGTCTTTCGTGGAATTAATTAAAACAATGATCCTAGAAAAAACAAATGAAACATAGAATTAAAAAGCAAACGACAAACCAGGAAACCGTAAAGCGACCCTTTAATTCTTTTTTTGTCTTGGTTGAAACAGGCTTGTATAACCGGACACCGGTTTCAGAGAAGACTTTTTGTTTTTCACTTTCTTCCATAAATAAAAAATCTCGCGGTCAATCCTAAAAACCATTGCGAGCTCTACAGGACACCAGCCCTAAGAGCCTCCAAACCTAAGCTTAAGAAGAGAAATTCAAATATTCCCGAGAAGAAAAGCTTCGGTCTCCGGGAACAAAAATGATTGTTCAAACTAACCAGACAAAAAATCTCAGAGCGCGCTAAACTAAGCCCGAGTAGTAAGCATTAAAAATAACAGGTAAAAACTTAATGGCGAAGCAA
>CAJWLI010000152.1 GCA_913043075.1 uncultured Gammaproteobacteria bacterium | reverse complement strand
TCCGCAAATATCAATAATTGCGCGCCACGAGCTCTGACTTCCTCTAAATTAGATTTTAATTTTCCTATCAACTCGTTACTTGGTGCTACTGCAACTACTGGCATCGAATCATCCACCAGCGCAAGGGGCCCATGTTTTAGCTCTCCCGCCGGATAAGCTTCAGCATGAATATACGAAATCTCTTTTAGCTTTAAGGCTCCCTCAAGAGCAATCGGATAATGAGTACCCCTTCCAAGAAAGAGGGCATTGTTTTTTTCGACAAATCGTTCAGAAATCCGTTCAATATCGATATCTAGGTTTAAAATTTCCTCTATTTCAGATGGCAAAGAATTCAGTGCGTCAAAAATTTCTTGGACGACTCCTGGAGAACACCCCCTAGACTCACCAATAGCACTCACAAGCATCAAAAGATTTACGAGCTGATTTGTAAATGCCTTAGTCGAGGCGACGCATATCTCTACGCCCGCCTCCATCATTAACGTGAAATCTGTTTCCCTTACGAGGGAGCTATTCGGTGTGTTGCACAAACTCAACGTTGCAAGATAGTTCTCATCTTTGATGTTTCTCACCGCGGCAAGCGTATCAGCAGTTTCTCCCGACTGAGAAATAGCTACGAGTATTGTGTTTTCATGCACAACATTTTTTCGATACCGAAATTCACTTGCAATATCTACCTGACACGAAACACCAATTAATTGTTCGAACCAATATTTTGCTACCAGTCCAGAATAATAACTGCTGCCACATCCTATAATTTGAATTGATTTCACTTTTTGAAAAACTGACTCGGCACCGACGCCAAAACAATCAACTAACACTTTGGTTTTTCCCATGCGGCCGGCTAAAGTTTTTTTAACAGCCTCGGGCTGCTCGAATATCTCTTTTTGCATGTAATGTCGGAAATTTCCTTTATCCGCTGGATCATTTCGCGCATCAAGAGTAATCGCACGCCGTTCAATTGAGTCACGGTTGTGACCAAAGATAGAAATTTCACTTTTGGTCAGTTCTACTATCTCTTCATCTTCTAAGAAAATAAACCTATCGGTAACAGGTCTGAGTGCTTGGGGGTCAGAGGCCAAATAGTTTTCTCCAATTCCTAGACCCAGCACTAAGGGGCTTCCAAGACGTGCAGCAAATATCTTCTCAGGATTTGTTTCGTCAACTACAGCGATCGCATAAGCACCCTCTAATTTATTAAGGAGAGATATCATTCCATCTCTTGTGCTTTTAGCGTGTTTCAATTCGAAATGAAGTTGGTGAGCAATCACCTCCGAGTCGGTGTCTGATTCAAAGATGTAACCAGAATCCTCCAATTCAGATTTCAAGGTTTCGTGATTTTCTATTATGCCGTTGTGGACTATGGCGGTTCCACCCGATTGATGAGGATGAGCGTTTTTTTCGCTAGGTTTCCCGTGAGTGGCCCATCGCGTATGTGCAATTCCCAAGGAGCCCTCTAATGGTTTTTCTTTATAAGCCTCGTTCAAGCTCTGGACTTTTCCCAGACGCCTCAGCCTTTCAAGATTTCCCGCAGAGTTCAGGATAGCGAGCCCGGCAGAGTCGTAGCCTCGATACTCTAGGCGACGCAATCCTTCCAGAAGAATATTACCAACTTCTCGTTTAGCCGCTGCACCGACAATACCGCACATTTTCTAATCCTTTTTTTTTGGTCTCATCCAACCTGCGACATTTTTTTGGGAGCTCCGCCCAACCGCCAATTCCCCGTCTTTCACGTCTTTGGTAATAGTGGATCCGGCCCCGACAGTTGCTTCATCGCCTATAGAAACTGGCGCAACCAAGGATGAATTAGAGCCGATGAAGGCATTTTTTCCTATCTTAGTTTTTGACTTATTAGCGCCATCATAATTACAGGTAATCGTTCCAGCTCCGATATTTGCACCAGCACCTACCTCGGAATCTCCGACATACGCTAGATGATTTGCTTTAGCACCTACACCAAAAACACTTTTTTTCACTTCAACAAAATTTCCAACAGAGACGTCATCCCCGAGCACGGCACCCGGTCGCAAACGCGCAAAAGGACCAACACTGCAGTTCTTTCCTACCTCTGCGCCCTCTATAACCGAATTTGGTTTTAAAACTGTGCCCGAATCGAGTTTAGAATCGGAAACAACACAATTTGGTCCTATTATTACATTGTCGCCGAGCACAACTTTTCCTTCAAAAACGCAATTGATATCTAAGACGACTCCTTTGCCTGCTTTCAAAGTTCCTCTAATGTCGATACGTGTTGGATCCATAATCTGAACCCCTGATTCCATCAACCTCTCTGCTTTATTTTTTTGCAAAACTCGCTCCATATTAGCTAACTGAGAAAAGGTATTGACTCCTTGGACCTCAGAGGAATCAAAAACCTCTAGAGAGGACACTGTTGCTTTTTCATGATTAGCAATCTTAACCATATCTGTTAACAAATGTTCTTTCTGGACGTTATTGTCAGTTATTTTGTTTACCCAAGCTCCCACCTTCTTAGAGTTAATTACCATCACGCCTGTATTAATTTCGTTGATAAGCCTTTGCGAACTGCTGGTATCTTTTTCTTCAACGATTTCGGAAAATTCTCCGCCTTCTCTCACAATTCTTCCATAACCGGTTGGATCCGAAACTTTAGTGGTCAGAATAACAAGGTCACTCTTGTCTGATAACAAGGCCTCCATTGTTTCCCTTTTTACCAGAGGAGCATCTCCCAAAAGAACGAGTAACCGGCTTTCAAGCAATAGGTGAGGAACAACTTGAGCCAGCGCATGACCGGTTCCTTTTGGTTTTTCTTGGATAACCCAGTTAATCTCCATTCTATTATCCGTCTGATTCTTTATCTCTGAAGCATGACGCCCAACGACGACATGGATTTTTATAGGATTTAAATCATGGACTGTTTCAAGAAGATGCTGAAGGAGAGGCACTCCTCCTAGGGTTTGCAGAACCTTAGGTTTTTCGGAGCGCATACGGCTTCCGACACCAGCGGCTAAAATCACTATTTCGATGGGTTTTACCATGAGGAAGGAGTTTACCCTAAATTCTCTCAGGTTTAGGATAACCGCCTAAATATTTCGATTTTAATCGTTTTTTATTATAGGTCGTTGGACCGTTCTTTGCTTAGTTTTTTCCCAACGTTGGTTCTTCTTATAGTCCTTAGGATAGCAGCTTGCTCGTTTAGATCTGCAGCGATTCGAGCGAAATCAATATCGCTATTTTGATCCGCTAAATCCTGCTCCGCTTTTTTCTGAGCCTCTATAGCAGCTGCCTCGTCCAGGTCCTCTGCCCTCAGGGCTGTATCCGCAAGTATCGTGATGGAAGTGGGCTGAACCTCTAGGTAACCTCCGGAGGCATAGAAGGTTTCTTCGTGGCCACCTTCTAAGATTAGGCGAACAGGACCAGGACGAACACCGGTCAGCAGCGGCGTGTGGCCGGGGAGTATACCCAATTCACCGATAGTTCCAGTTGCGACAACCATCTCAACCTGGCCACTGAAGATCTCTTCTTCAGCGCTGACAATACTACAAATTACAGTAGAGGCCATAAAACTTTTCCTAATTAAAGAGTCTTGGCTTTTTCGACAGCTTCCTCAATACTTCCGACCATACTAAAAGCTGCTTCTGGAAGTGAATCGTACTCTCCTTCCAATATTCCCTTAAAACTTCTAATAGTATCTGCAAGAGAAACATATACCCCTGGCTGTCCAGTGAAGACCTCTGCGACATGCATCGGTTGAGAGAAAAATTGGCTTACTTTCCTAGCTCGAAAAACAGTCAATTTGTCTTCCTCTGAAAGCTCGTCCATTCCAAGTATGGCTATAATATCTTTTAGTTCTTTGTATCGTTGCAAGATGCCCTGAACACCCTGTGCAACATTGTAATGCTCCTCTCCAACCACAAGTGGATCTAACTGTCGACTGGTCGAATCTAGGGGGTCTACTGCAGGATAAATACCTAGAGCTGCAATATCTCTCGAAAGCGTTACCGTTGAGTCAAGGTGCGCGAATGTTGTTGCAGGTGACGGGTCGGTCAAATCGTCCGCGGGGACGTAAACTGCCTGCACGGATGTGATTGATCCATCTTTAGTGGTGGTGATTCGCTCTTGAAGCACCCCCATCTCCTCAGCTAGGGTTGGCTGATATCCGACCGCCGAGGGCATTCTGCCTAATAAGGCCGACACCTCTGTTCCCGCAAGCGTATAACGGTAAATATTGTCGACAAAAAGAAGAACGTCCTTGCCATCGTCACGAA
>CAJWLI010000151.1 GCA_913043075.1 uncultured Gammaproteobacteria bacterium | reverse complement strand
AGCCAGATGAAATTGATGAGGTTGTGGTTTGCTGTGTTGTTCCTGAACTTCTTTATTCGGTGCGCGCTTGCTGCCAAAAATATTTCGACGTTGACCCCCTTATTTTGCGACCTGGGGTGAAGACGGGGCTAAAGATACTTTATAAAGATCCGAAGGAAGTAGGCGCTGATCGGATCGCAGATGCAGTTGGGGCGATATCAAAATTCCCAGGGACTAACCTAATAGTAGCCGATTTCGGCACCGCCACTACAATTTGCGCGATTAACAAAAAAAAGGAATTTCTGGGAGGAAGTATTCTTCCGGGAGTTCGTTTGGCGATGGAGGCCCTCGAAAGTAGGACTGCTCAGCTTCCGTCAGTAGAAATAAAGGCAATAAAAAATGTGATTGGAAAAAGCACAGTAGAGAGTATTCAGTCAGGTTTATATTGGTCAAATGTAGGAATGATTAAGGAGTTTGTAAAACGAATAACCGAAGAGCAATTTAATGATGAGAGACCGTTAGTTATAGGGACTGGAGGATTTGCTAACTTATTTAGTCGAGAGAGAATTTTCGACGAGGTTGTATCAGATTTGATTCTGATTGGACTCAAAGAAATAAGCTCCTACAATAAATAGATCTGTGTGCCCGTCTTCTCTTCATTGTCTTAAGGTCCTTTATTTCGTGGAGAAAAACTTTATTCGAGGGAGCTGACTTCAATTGCTTTACAAAAATCTGAATATTTGGAACGGAGTCGGTGAGGATATTTTTTTCGGGGATATTTTTGTTGATAAAGATATATTTGGAATAGGTAGGAGTAAGCAAAGCTCAAGCAAAGATTTTTCAGGTTGTTTTGCGATTCCTGGTTTAATTGACTCTCATATCCACCTTTGTCTCGACCCCTATGAAAGAAATCCTCTGAAACAAGAAGTCGACGAAGAGAAATTAAAAGCGGCTATGATTTCAAGAGCTGAACTTATTGTTAAAGCTGGAATAACAACCGTGCGAGATTTAGGCGGTGGAAAACATTTGGAATTACTGGTTCGAGACTTGATAAAGGAAAAAAAATTAACGGGACCGCGTTTGATTTGTGCAGGGCAACCAATTACTTCTCGAGGTGGCCATTGCCACTTTTGGGGCGGAGAGGCTGAGTCGATAGAAGAGGCAATAAAAGTAATGAATCGTCAAGCAATGGCCGCCGTAGACCTTATAAAGATAATGGTTACGGGAGGGTCTATGACACCCAAATCTAAGCCTATCAATAGCCAATTTGACCTGGATTTTTTAACAAAGGTGGTTGGAGAAGCAAAAAAGCTTAATTATCCCGTTGCTGCTCACTGCCACGGTTCGGATGGAATATTAAAGGCAGCCGAAGCGGGCGTGAGCACGATCGAGCATTGTTCTTGGGTGGGCGAAAGTGGTTGGGGTAGAGGCTTTGACATGAAAACTGCAACCTTGATCTCAAAAAAAGAGATTTGGGTGTCTCCTACGGTAAATTCTGGTTGGAAAAGATATCTCGAATCCAATTATTTGGAAATATTGCGTAACAACTTTAAAAAAATGAAAGAAGTTGGAGTCCGGTTTATCGCATCTACTGACGCGGGAATTCCGAATATCTTCCACACGGATTTGCCTCTCGCCATGCCCGTTTTTTCAGAAATCGCGGGTCTAACAAATACTGAAACCCTAAGAGCAGCTACGTCGGATGCGGCGAGAGCAATAGGGTTGTCTGGAGTCACGGGAAGCATTGAAAGTGGGTGCTCGGCCGATTTTGTAATTTACGATGAGAACCCGCTGGCTGACCTTAATGTTTTGAAAGCGCCTAAATTGGTTGTGGTGAGAGGCCAGGAGGTTTCCGTTGATTAAGGTTTCCATCCGTTAAGTCTATTCGAATTTTTTATTTTATAAGGCGAAGCAAATGAAAAACTTGTTTGATCTCTCCGGGAAAGTGGCTGTGGTAACCGGATCATCGAAAGGGATAGGAAAGTCAATAGCAAGTCAAATGGCTCTTCATGGTTCGAATGTGGTTGTTTCGAGTAGAAATCAGAAAAGTTGTGATTCAGTAGCTAGTGAAATAAATCAATCTTTACCTGAAGGAAGTGGCACCGCATTTGGAATAGCTTGTCACATAGGAAAGAAAGATGATCTGGAACATTTAGTTACGAGCACCAAAGAAAAACTAGGTAAAATCGACATTCTTGTGTGTAATGCGGCGGTGAACCCTTTTTATGGTTCAATGTTAGAAATTTCGGACAAGGCCTATGAAAAAGTCCTTGATTCGAATGTCAAATCAAATCATTGGCTCAGCCAATTGGTAATTCCCGACATGATAAAACAGGGAGATGGTGTGATTCTAATCGTCTCCAGTGTTGGGGGTCTTCAGGGAAGCTCGACACTTGGTACTTATGGCGTTTCTAAGGCAGCTGACATAGCTATTGTCCGAAATATTTCAGCTGAGTTTGGTTCCTATAACATCAGAGCGAACGCGATAGCGCCAGGATTAATCAGAACCGATT
Source organism: uncultured Gammaproteobacteria bacterium (assembly GCA_913043075.1). Classification (GTDB taxonomy): domain Bacteria; phylum Pseudomonadota; class Gammaproteobacteria; order Pseudomonadales; family Azotimanducaceae; genus UBA9659. The sequence goes on along the minus strand of CAJWLI010000151.1, from coordinate 1,834 downwards.
TTGCAAAAGCGCTTTGGGAAAATCCGGAAACACTAAAAAATTCTACGCATAATGCCCATTTAAAGAGAATTGGAGAACCCGATGAAATTGGGGGTGCAGCAGTATTTTTAGCCTCTGAAGCTGGCAAGTTTGTCTCCGGTCAGACACTTGTTATAGATGGGGGTAGTTAGCCGAGACGATAGCCATGTTGTACAATTTTCATTGAATCGGTAGTATTTAGACCTCGATTGGGGGATTTACCTTTGGAACGACGAGCCTTTTTAAGTTTTTTTTCTGTAGGTACTGCAGCAGCCTTATCCGGAAAATTATTTTACCGCGGCGGTGCCGTGGACAAGACCTTAGATTTTGAAGATATGAACACAAGTTCTCGGGAAATTAGTGATTCCATCAAAGTGATGAAGTCGCATGCACCCAGCGCTCCCGAGTTCCTTGAGGCTTTTACTTCTGTCGGTGCGGTAAAAGAATCAGAGAGGGAGGTATTTTTAGCTGACACCGATAGCCCAAGCCTAAACTCTTACGTTAAAAAAATGCGAAATTACGAGAGTCATCATGAACGAGACGTTTATCTTCCGAAAAATAAACACTCTGTTTTATTTTCTACCTACAATAGAATCGGGCGAGTGCAAACCCTCATCGGGCACGGAAATTTCAATGTTTTGGGTTTTGATGAGATGCTGAAAATCGGCCGCAGATATAGTTCAGTTGGCACGTTCACCCGCGCGGAGACGGACTTTTTTGAAGGGTTGTTTTCGGCAAATGCCACGGAATACGGTTTCTTAGGTGATAAAGTCACCGAAAAACTTACCGAAACCATACAAAAGAGCCAAACAAAAAAGATTTCTAAAACTGGACATTTTTTATTTCGGGGGAGATCTGAGAGGCTTTATAAAAAGCTTAAAGACGACATCGGAGTTTCTATAATTTTGACTTCAGGAATAAGAAGCGTGGTTAAGCAAACTCATCTTTTTATAGCAAAAACAATTCAATCTGAGGGAAATCTCTCAAAAGCATCAAGAAGCCTAGCGCCGCCAGGGCATTCGTACCATGGGATTGGAGACTTTGACGTTGGGAAAGTTGGGTATGGCAATAAGAATTTTACAGAAGCATTTTCCTCAACGGATGAGTTTAAAAAGCTTGTTGATCTAGGATACGTTAGTATTCGATATCCTAGGAACAACATGTTGGGGGTAAGATATGAACCTTGGCATGTCAAGGTTGTTTGAACTAGCTCCATTATATTAATTTTTCTCCACCACGCTTTTGAACTCTGAACAGACGTCCCAAACATTAGTAGATTATTTAGGTAGTCAAGAGCGTGATATTAGTGACAAGATTAAGGAGCCCTAGTAGCTTCCTCAGAAAAATAGTCTGGTTCTGCTTAGTTTTCAAGGGTTATACTGTAAGCCAATAATTTGGAAGGTTTTAAAATGATGACGGCTAACTTCTCGACCAAGACGCTAATAGTTGGGTCATTTGTCACGATTGTGGTGTTCTTGAGCGGTCCGTTTGGTTACAAGTTTCTCGGAGTAGGTTTGCAATCATCGTTGATCGCTGTTCTGATCGCGGTTCTCGGCGGCGTTATCCTCTCTATTGCTGCTGGTTTCTTCGTCTTTAAGAGCATTAGAAACAGCGCGGTTTCGGACAGAAATTTATGTTTAATTTCGCTCATTATTGGCTTATTACCTCTCATTATCATGACTCCACAAATAGTTGCGGCTGTTTCGGTGCCGCCGATACATGATATTTCAACGGATACCCAAAACCCTCCTGCATTTGTAGAGACGAAATTATCTAGAATTGGAGCTCAAAATGGCCCCGAGTATGGTGATGCGGT
>CAJWLI010000150.1 GCA_913043075.1 uncultured Gammaproteobacteria bacterium | reverse complement strand
ACTAAATCTCCAAGATCAACCAAAGTCCAGTCTCCTTCGCTGTAACCCTCAACACCTAAAATTTCTACGTCATTTTTTTTGGCGCTGACAACCAGGCTATCAGCAAGCGCACGAACCTGTCTGATGGTATTTCCAGTGACGATCAACATAATATCTGTAAAATCAGTCAGCTCGCTAACTTCCAAACAGCTAATATCTTTCCCTTTTACCCCATTTAAAGCAGATAAGGACAATTCCAGCAGCTCTTTAGTTTTCATTTTATTATTTTAACCTACTTAATGCTTAGCTATATAGTCGATGTCGTTCAATATATTCCGCAACATCTAAATTAACCATCGAACTTAAATCTTCTCGTCTTCTTGCTGCCAAACGAACATCAGAGGAAGAGATTCTTGATTTTTTCAAAGACAAATAGAACAAACAGCCCCGATTAACATCAGACAGATCAATGATCTTTTCTTTAAACTGAAACCCGAAAGTTCTGCCACTTGAAGCGTCAAAAGTATATTGGCCGGGCCGGCTATATACAATCAAGTTTGAGTGCCTTGCAATTTGGTCAGACCGATGCCAGCCGCTAAAGTTTTGCCAAGCATCCAACCCAACAACAAAATTCAGCGAAAAATTCTGGCCATACATCTTCCTATAAGATTTCAAGGTCTGAATAGAATATGAAACACCAGCTTGTTTTATCTCTATGTCGTCGACACAAAAGTGAGGCCGTCCTTGAAGTGCTAAATTCAGCATATCAATACGCTCTCTTGCCGACGCTCGAGGCAAGCCCCTATGTGGCGGCTCTTTATTTGGGACAAAAACTATCTGTGCGTCTTTTTCTAAAACACCCAGTATCGACTCAGCTAGAGTCACATGGCCGCAGTGAACAGGGTCAAAAGTGCCACCAAAGATAAGGGTATCAATCATTCACGGATATGCCCGTCACCGAATACAACATACTTTTGGGAAGTAAGCCCCTCTAAACCAACAGGGCCTCTCGCATGAAGCTTATCAGTAGATATTCCTATTTCAGCACCCAATCCGTATTCAAATCCATCCGCAAATCGGGTTGATGCATTTACAATTACAGAGCTTGAATCGATCTCATTTAAAAACCGTCTTGCCACACTATAATTTTCTGTGACAATTGCATCGGTATGCTTCGAACCAAATCGATTAATGTGAGAAATGGCTTCGTCGATATTTTTTACTAACTTTAAAGATAATACAGGCGCAAGATATTCCTCAGCCCAATCACTTTGCAATGCTTTTTTTACATTGTTTTCGAGTTCAACTATTTCTAAAGATCGTTTACACAACCTTAGCTCAACACCTTTAGCGAGAAAGCTCTCTACTAATTTAGGAAGCGTTTTTTCTGCAAGATCAATATCTATCAAAAGGGTTTCCATAGCGTTACAAACTCCATATCTTTGAGTTTTAGCGTTAATCGCTATCCTTTCTGCTTTTGCTAGATCTGCATCCGAATGAATATAAACGTGACAGTTTCCGTCTAAATGCTTGATCAGTGGGATTTTAGCCTCTTTACTTAGAAGCTCTATCAGACTCTTTCCGCCCCTTGGAACAAGCACATCGATAAAATCCTTCATGCGTACTAGTTCTTTTACATATTTTCTGTCGACGCTTTCTAAAAATTGAACGCTGTTTTCATTTAAACCTGTTTTTTTTAATCCATGTGAAATCGATTGCGCTAATGATCTGTTAGAGTGAAATGCCTCAGATCCTCCTCTAAGGACCACCGAGTTCCCGGATTTTAAGCAAAGCGCAGCAGCATCAACGGTTACATTTGGTCTGGATTCGTAGATAATTCCGATCACTCCTATCGGAACTCTCATCTTTCCAATTTGCAACCCGTTCGGTCGATACGATACCTGCTCCATGTTTCCTATTGGATCGGGTAAAGCCTCTATTTGATTAAGTCCATGAAGAATCATATCAATACTATTTTCAGTGAGTCTCAAACGATCAAGAGAAGCGGCATCCAACCCTTTTTTCTCACCTACATTTAGGTCTTTATCGTTGGCTTTTATTATTTTGGTTTTATTTTCGATGATCGACCTAGAAATTGCTGACAAGGCAAGGTTTTTTTTATAACTAGGAGTCTTTACAAGCTCGTCCGCAGCAGCCCTAGCTTTAGTTCCCACGGACAGCATGTAGTCGCTAAGTTTCATAAAAATCTCTCTAACTTAAAAATCAGGATCATCGCGAAGGCCTATAAACAGTCCGATAGATATTTTTGCATCTAGAAAGGTATATCATCATCGACCATATCGGAAGATGACAACGAAGACGGTGCTGCAATAGAAGAATTATTATTTTTCTCATAATCTGAATTTCCTCCTTTGCTGTCCAACATTTGCATTTCAGTTGCCACAATCTCTGTTGTGAAATGTTTTTGGCCCTCTTTTTCCCACTCCCTAGTTCTGAGCTCTCCTTCAACATATACTTTAGAACCTCGTTTTAAATACTCCCCAGCTATTTCACCTAGACGGTTAAAGAAGACTACTCGATGCCATTCTGTTTTCTCCTTCTGCTCTCCAGAGTCACGATCTTTCCAGGATCTGGAAGTCGCAAGAGACACATTCGTTACTGCGCCACCACTCGGCAAGTACCTTGTCTCTGGATCCCTTCCGAGATTCCCAACTAATATTACTTTATTGATACCTCTAGCCATGACCACCTCCTTTCATTTTACTTGGCCGCAATTCAGTCTAAATCCGAGTCGTCGAATTGCTCTTGATCGACTTTCAGATAAGCAACTTGTTCCTCTTCAATCAAGACTACGTCTATAACTCCTCTTGTCGATAATAACTCTTTCAAAACCTCTTTTGCAGGCTTCTCTGAAAAACCAGTAAGATCGACGACCCTGCTTCCCATGTTTTTGCTTCCTGGGGTTTCGAGAATTAATATAAACCAGGCCAAACATACCAACATGTTGACCAACATAAGTAAGGATATATCGCTATGCATTAATACCCACCCTCCGATAATACCTCCGAAAAAAAAGCCAAGGAATTGACTGGTCATAAAAAACCCTATAAAAGTGCCTCGCAAACCAGCTGGTGCAATTCTACCTACCTCTGAAGGCAGCATTGTCTCTAACAAGTTGAACGCTGCGAAAAAGAGGCCGACGCCTAAAAGCACGGAGTAAAAAGACTGAGTTTGGCTAAGCAAAAAACAAGAGAGCATACTCAAAACAATCATGGTCAAAATGATCGTTTTTGTATTGTTTATGCGGTCCGAAAGGTAAATAAAAGGTGAAATAGCAAGTAAAGAGACTAGGAGCAGTAATACATAATAATAAGAATGCTGATCTCTTTGGATTTGATTAGTGCTGTCAAATAGCAACGGGAAAGCACAAAAACCGCTTATCAGCAAATAATGCAATATAAATGTACTTATATTTAGGCGCCATAAGGAAAGACTGGAAACAGCGCGTTTTGCATCCGAAAATTGAAATTTGAGATCTAAATTTTGACTAAGGCTTTGTGGAGAGGGAATTATAGTAAATAGAATCCACAAACCGATTAGACCTGAGACAGCACTGAAAATAAAAATAGACTTGGCCCCGTATTGGTTAAAAAGAATAGGGCCAATCAGCAGAGCTAATCCAAAAGACGAGGCTATCGCAGCCCCTATTAATGCCATAGATTTTGTTCTTTGCTCTAACCTCGTGAGATCAGACATTAGTGCAAGTAAAGTGCTAGCAATCGCGCCACAACCCTGAAGCGCTCTTCCTATAATTAACCAATATACGTTTTCAGCTAGAGCAGCAACTGAACTACCAATGATAAAAAGAACTAACCCCAAGGCGATAATTTTTTTCCTACCCACTCGATCAGACAGCATTCCAAAGGGAATCTGAAAAAGGCTTTGAGTTAGCCCATGAATACCAATGGCGAAACCCAGCAATAGAGTCGTGGATAATTTAAAGTCATCACTCGCAAGAGGTAAAACAGGGATCACCATGAAAAGCCCCATCATTCGAATAAGATAGAGCAACCCGACAGCAATTGAAGTTCGCAGCTCTTGTCTATTCATAAAAACTCAGATTAAAAAAGGAAACAATTTAGGAGTGCAAGTATCACTGAATTTTTCAGCTTGCCCCTCTATAATAGCAGCTTTTATCGAAATCTATAATTTATCAATGCGCACATCTCTGCAGTACGGGAGAGCTGGAAAATTATCAAAAACACTTATTAGAACGATACGCGGTTGGCCCAATGAAAAATATTACTATCGAAGGAGCGAAAACACACAATTTAAAAAACGTGAGCTTAAAAATACCCAGGGGGAAATTAACAGTGATAACAGGACTTTCAGGGTCGGGCAAATCGTCACTGGCTTTTGATACCTTGTAC
>CAJWLI010000149.1 GCA_913043075.1 uncultured Gammaproteobacteria bacterium | reverse complement strand
CGACCAACCATTGTTACTTTTAATCCTTTCTTTAGGAGAATATCGGAGATGGAAATAGCCTCGAAAGTTCCAGTGTCGTCATAAACGACAGCAGGTCCATTGAACTTTGTAACTTTACCAAAACCTAAAATATCCCAGGGCGAGTAGACGTGCGGCAAATGAAATCCACTGATCTCGGAGGCTGGAGTCGACTGTTGGAATCCTTCAGTATTTGGCATCGAACCTGCCGCAACAACAACTTCGTCTGGATTGACTTTAGCTACTAGCTCTTCATCTACAAAAGAATTCAAGTGAACTTCTACCCCTAAAGAGTCTAGTTCATTAGAGAGCCAATCGGTTATTGCTCCTAAATCCGCTCTGTGGGGCGCAGATGAAGCCATCAAAACTTGTCCACCTAACCTACTCATCGCATCATGCAACTCGACTTGATGTCCGCGCAGGGCCGCAGCTCTTGCGAACTCAAGTCCAGCAGGACCTCCGCCCACAACCAATATTTTCTTCTCAATATCTGCTTTTTCTTGGACGTCAAAAAGGGTAGTTCTTTCCCTTCCTGCAGCCCTGTTAACAACGCAACCCAGTCTCCCTGTTGTCATCAATTGCCCGACACAACCCATGTTTGAGCCGATACAGGGCCTAATTTTTTCCTCGGTCCCCGCTCTGGCTTTATTTACTAGATTAGGATCGGCAATCAGGGCTCTAACCATAGACACCATGTCTGCCTCTCCACTCGCAATCAAAGCACTCGCGTGATCAAGCGTCATAATTCTTCCAGTTACCATAACGGGCTTAGTCAAAAGAGGCGTTATTTGATTGTTGGCTTTCATCTCTAGCCCTAAGGGATCATCCGAAGGCGCTATTAATTTGTGAAACCGCCAGTAGGCACCCATATGCAAAGAGATATAATCAGACGCCTTTTGGATTTGATTTGCTATCTCCGCATTCATTTCCGGTGTCAATCCGCCAGGCACGTAGTCCTCGTTAGGCAGCCTTACCCCAACAGCAATGTCTTCTCCAATTTCCTCTCTAATCGCTGCAAGGACTTCGTTGAGAAATCTCATGCGGTTTTCTAAGGGCCCTCCATACTCATCGGTCCTTTTGTTTAACGCTGGAGATAAAAATTCATGGATCAGATAACCGCTCGAAGCGTGAACATCAATGCCATCTAATCCTGAATCTCTCGCCCTCTTTGCAGCGCAGGCGAAACTTCCGATGACATCATCAATCATACTTTTAGTCATCTCTATAGGAATTACACCGGACATTGGATTAGGGATTGGACTGGCCGACCAATTTTCCTCCATGCCCTGAACGCTTGCGCCTGGGTGATATAGTTGGATGAAAAGTTTCATTCCATGGGGTCGCAAACGATCAGTCATTTTTGATAGAAAGGGAATGCAATCATTCGAGTAGATCGCTATCCCTGAGGGTGCTCCCCGATGAACACCAGTGGCCTGGATTGTTGACATCCCCACACCGCCCTTGGCCCGCGCTTCATGATAAGAGATCAAATCTTCGCCACTCAAACCCGTCCCATGGGGCGATCGAACTATTCGATTTTTTAATTTAATACTTCCGACTTTTAGCGGAACAAACAAGTTATCGTATATCGCCATTTCATCGCCATCAAAAAAGAGCTAATTCCAATAACGTTAATTATCTCGCGATGCAGTTGCAAATATTTTTTCTCAAAGAGAAGAGTTAATCGCTAAAACTGTGACACAACTATTTATGGGTTAGAAAAAGCTAAATCTGCACATACGTTTTCTGTCCATAAAATAACTCTGCCTAGTTGAATATTTAGTGGTTCTCCAGATCCCGATGCCCACCAAAGTATCGCCCTTTCATCCCAGTGTGGATAAGTAGCAAGCGAATGTCCAAGGACCCTCCGCACCGAATCAAGCCTCGCCGGATAAAGGCAGTTGCAACTCTGGCGGCGAGCGATCCCTGACACTAGGCATTGATCCACTTTCCTTTTAAATGAAACCACTTCCGAAAATAGCTTCTCTGCCTGTGCTACCTGATCTATATCGTCGAGAAAAATCGGCCCTCTCCCTCCATCACCTGCAATCGACGATAAAGAAATAGCTACCATGAAAAAATAAGTCAGAATAAGAGTTTTTTTTCTAATCATATTTTCGCATTAACCGATTTAATTTTCTTTCTCCGCAGCAGAAAATCATCAACCGTTACAAGCGTCGCACCTACTTTCATAGTGGTTGCCAAGATAATATCTTTAAACAGCTTTTCCGAAATTGGGTCCGAACTTAAAGAACTCATGAAAATTGTGCCGTCAGCAGGATGTTCTAATATTCCAGCGCCAAGCATTTCTAACCGCCATTGCTTCAGATCCCCCGCATACCTAATTCGTTCTTCCTTCTCCCACAAACTAACTTGGAGGAAGCTCGCGGCTGAAACACTTAGCTCATCTCGCTGGTATGCTCTTTTTATTAGCTGTCTTGCTTTTAAACCCAGTAATTTTGATCCGGAATCCAGCAGAAGCAAACTAATCGTATCCAGCACGACCATCACGATGCCTATCTCTTTATGAAGGAGCCTCTAGCCCCAATTGCGCCTGGATCAATCTGATGCCAGTCCTCTTTGTGAAATCCAAACAACTCCTTTGGCCTAGTTTTAATAGGGACTAATCGAGAGACAGGCTTACCATTTTTTGTAACAACGATTTCCTCCCCTGAGGTGGCTACTTCATCCATTAACCGCAAACATCTTGCTTTAAATACTGATGCTTTAATCTCTTTCATATCTAACTATAGTCATGACTATGGTCATATATTATGTAATTAAGGGAAAAAAGCAACAGAAGAATATCGCTCTCCTGCGCTCTAATCTAGATGTTTAGAAATTACTGGGTTATTTGAAAGACAATCTAATGGGTAACGTTTTCAGGCCACTTACAAAATTTGAATGCACAAGCTCAGCATCGCCAGCCAACTCGATATTTTTTACTCTAGAGAATAATTCCTCGTATAAAAATTTAAGCTCAAGCTTTGCTAAAATGTTGCCTAGACAGTGATGCGCTCCAAATCCAAAAGCAAGATGCCTGTTGGGCTTCCTGTCTGCAATGAAGTTCTGAGGTTTTTGGAAAACGTCTTCATCCCTATTTCCAGAGGGGTAAAGCATCATTAGCGCGTCTCCCGTTTTGATATCTTTGTTTCTGAGGGAATAATTCTCAGTGGCGTATCTCATAAAATGTTTTACAGGACTTACCCATCTTATAGCCTCCTCAACCGCCAGATTAGAGATTGAGGGGTCGTCAATTAATTTTTTTAACTCTTTAGGGGCTGATGCTAAAGCTTGGACTCCTCCAGCGGCTGCAGAGCTGGTTGTATCATGTCCCGCCGTCGCAATGATTATGTAATATGACATTGCCTCGAGCTCACCGATCTGGGTTCCATCCACGGTAGCATTTGCGATCACCGACGCCACATCATCGCCCGGATTTTTTCTACGGTCCTCAGTCATTGCCGAAAAGTACGCAAAGAACTCCATAATAGTTTGCATGCGATCTTCTTCTGATAGCGCTTTTCTTTGCAAATCAGGATCCTCAGCACCGAAAAGTTCTTGCGTGAGCTTCAACATGAGCGGCTCGTCTTCAGGCGGTACTCCCAAGATCATCATAATCACCCTTAACGGGAACCAGACAGCAACATCATTTACAAAGTCTATCTCTCCCCCCATTTCACTCATTTGATCGACGGTTTTTTTAGCAAGATCCTTTATCCGACCTTCAATTTTTCGAAGATTAATCGGCAAAAACCAGTCTTTCGTCAAGGCTCTGAATTTTTTATGATCCGGATCATCCATATGAATGAGAGTCCTTAATAATTGGCCCTGTCCCGATTCTTCGATTTGTTTTTCGACTTTCTTGCTCTGCAAAACCGACTGGGCTGTGTTCAAAAACTTATCATGCTGACGCTCAATTTCTAAGATATCAGAGTGTTTGGACACAACCCAAAACGGCTTGTGAGACTCTGTTTCAATCCAAGCTAAAGGATCATTTTTTCTAATATCTGCGGACAGCGCTTGGAAATATGCGTCATTTGCAAAGGTTGAAGGCTTAACGATATCGGTATAGAGCATCATTTATCCTGCCTTAGCTTAAGAAAATCACTTCTTTAACAAATTTAATAGACCTGACGTCTCCACGCTGCTAGACATATCCAGAAGTCTATCCTTGTGCTCAAGAAGCTCTTCATAAGTAACATCTTTGCCTAAGTTAATATGATTATTTGAGAATATCGCGCTAGAGTAAAACTCGCCATTCCCTGCGTGGATTACTCTGCCGGTGGGAGCATCTTCATCGCACATTAGCAAAACCGAGGGCGTTACAAGCTGCGGATGCCTTTCCTCAGACGGATTATCTGGATTA
>CAJWLI010000148.1 GCA_913043075.1 uncultured Gammaproteobacteria bacterium | reverse complement strand
CTTTTGGGATTGTCCTAGCTGCATATCCGTTTTCAATCAGCAGAGTTTGCCAGGCCATGGCTTTTTTGCTGCCTGAGTTTCCTGATTGAGGAGACTTGGATCCGTGCTCCTGAATAAATTGTCTGACCTCTGAGCGGAAGTCTTCATATCTGGGACCAAAAGATAGGTCCATATCTGATTTGCCTTTAAAAGAGAGTGACTTAGGCTAACACAGTCTGCTAAAAAACTGCTATATCGAATTGGTAAGCGTCAAGTAGAAAAACTTTTGGGGTATCTTCCTAAAGTCAAAACCATCAATGCCCCAGCAGCAAAAAACAAAGCGCCGATCGTAAAACCAATTTCATAGCTTCCAAATTTATCGAATATTTTTGCGAATAACATGGGAGCTAATCCGCTTGCTAAGGCGAGCGCTGCATAGAGGACCGCATAGATCTGAGAATAATTGAGCAAACCAAAATATTTTGCTGCCAAAAATGACATTAGGTCGAGCTCCGCTCCTGCGGCAAAACCAAGAAGTCCCGCTGCAACGCAGGCAGTAAAAAATGGCGGTGAACCGGCTAATAGCAGGCTTCCAATTACCGGCAGGGCAATTGCGAACGCTGCGATGCCGGGCGCCCATGCTATGTCAACGAGGTAGCCCACGATTAATCTTCCTAGAATGACCGTCACTCCAAACACGCTTATGGCGGTTGCCGCTAATTGAGCACTTATCCCCTGGTCAATCAGGGCTGGAATTAGATTTGGAACCATTCCTGACATTGCGATATAGACGACAAAGATCGACACGAGGAGTACCCAAAACCGGTAACCTTTTATTGCTGCTTTGAATGTCAGGCCTGTGCCGACATCATCTTCTGGCTTTTGGTTGTCATTTGATGATTCTGTCGGCCAGAAAAACAAAAACACTAACGGTGCTGCCAGGCCCACTGGCAGGGCCGCCAGCACTAAATAAGCGGTCCTCCATCCAAACTCTTCTGTAATAAAAACCGTTATTTGAGGAATTACAATAGCGCAGATGCCTGTTCCGCTTAGCATAATTCCAAGTGCCAGGCCTCTTTGCTTTGAAAATACATTAGTCACTGCCCTGGTCCATGTTACCGGAATGGTTCCCGCTCCTAGGATCGCCATTAGCGCGTAGACTAAATAAAGCATCCAAAGTTCTCCGTTAAGTTGGGAGGCAAGAGATAGGGCGGTTCCTAATCCGAAAAGGCCAAGCAGAGCCATTTTTCTGATTCCAATTTCATCTAGGAAAATGCCAACTAGAGGAGCAGTAACAACACCAGCACCCGTGCTAAAAAGCAAGGCCAACTGAAACTCTGCTCTACTCCACCCAAATTCTTGTGTTATTGGCACAACCAATGCGCCTAGCGAGTAGAAAGGTAAAACAATTGAGCTACAGATAACCCCAATGGAAGCGGAGAATAGAAGGATCCAGTTATTTTTAAGTTCGTTTTCGATTTTATTTCCTTACGCTTTGAGCAGAAAGTATGACACAAGAGAGCAAACAAACAATCTGTGATGCCCTGAATTTTCTTTTTAACGACGAACCCTTGCACGAAGAATTTGTTCGCGAGAGACTAAGGCCTGACTAAACCAAGAGGAATAAAGTATGGCAATTCAAGTGGGTGATAGCATTCCCGAAGTAGTTTTGAAAATCATGGGGGACAAGGGACCAGAGGACATTAGCACCTCTGAAATATTTGGCGGAAAAAAAGTAGTCTTATTCGCTGTCCCTGGGGCATTTACGCCTACTTGCAGTGCAGCTCATCTGCCTGGATTTGTCGCCTCCGCGGATAAGATTAAAGCAAAAGGAGTGGATAATATCGTCTGTGTCTCTGTGAACGATGCCTTTGTGATGGACGCATGGGGAAAAGCACAAAATGCAGAAGAGCTAATGATGGTCGGTGACGGAAATGGAGAGTTTTCCAAGGCGGTCGGAATTGAGATGGATGGTTCAGGTTTTGGCCTCGGCATGCGCTCTGGGCGTTATTCTCTGATCGCCGAAGATGGAAAGGTAACGGTGATTAATTTGGAGAAGGGTGGGGCGTTTGAGGTAAGCTCTGCCGAAAAAATACTGGAATCTCTCTAAATAATTCTTAAAAAAAAAGCCCCTCTCGGGGCTTTTTTGTTCCTTTAGTTTCTATATTGAAACGTAAGCCCGACAAGCCTTGGCTCGATTAAGAATACATTAGTGTAGAGACCGGAGGATGGATCGGTTTGAAAAGTGCCTGCTATTTCATCGTCATCTTCGATGTTTTGAACAAACGCCGTGATCGACCACTTATCACTTGCGCTATTCCAGACAAACCTTGCATTGTAAATGTCCCAACTTTCGATGAGGTCTTGGGGTCGGTTAAACGTGGTGCTGTAAAACTCATCCTGCCAATAGTAGTCTAGGCGCGCCGATAAATTAGAGCCGTTTCCAAGAAACCAGGTGTACTCTGCACCCAGGCTCAGAGAAAGCTCTGGGGCATTTTGTAACTGGTTGCCTCCAATATTGGTTGGAACAGAGTCTAGGTAGCCGTATCCGAAGAGCGGACCAACAGCAGCTATGGCAGCACACGATGTGAACGCAGAATCCACCACCCCTGGTGTTGCCGCGATCCCAAGCCCTCCAGCCGGACCAGTTTGGAGGTAGGGGGCCCCTGCTCCTTGAACAGTTCCTACAAAGACAGGGTTTGCTCCAGGTGCGGGTAGCCCGTTATGTTCTAGCACGCAGTTGGCCGCGGTAACAAAGTCTTTGTAAAGAGTAACGTCTTGACGCCCTTGTGTGGGATCTCTTGGGTCTACGGTTTCAGTATCAGCAATTTCTGTATCCAAATAGCTTAGTGATGCATTGAATCGCCAATTCGCAGAGGGTGCCCAAAGGAACTCAGCTTCAAATCCTTGTATATCGGCATCCGAATTTTCGTTCAAGCTCGTGCGATTGACGATTTTCCCTATCTGATAATTCCCATAATCGTAAAAGAATATACTGGCGTTCGCTTGGAGCTTACCATCAAGAAGCGTGTTCTTGGTTCCCAACTCGTAAGCATCTATCTCTTCAGCCTCGAAGGTCTCGGCGGTGTTTGGGAAGAGATTAGTATCGATGGGTGGGTTGATACCCCCGCTCTTGTACCCCTTCGAATAAGAAACATAGAAAAGGTTTTCGTCAGTAGGCGCAAAATCAATAACTAAACGACCAGTCACGTCCTCGAAGGTATCCTCGAAAACTCTGTACGCTTGTCCTCCAGGAGAGTTAGGGTCCGCGTCATAATCACCAACTGCAGCCGCAGCCGTAACCAACTCGTCGATTGTAGAAACCGGCGTTGCTGAACCGTCAGAACCTAAAAATGTGGTTGTTCTCGAGGCTACGTCAACGAGCACAGGGACATTGAGAAACACTTGTCTATCCTGAACTGACTTTTCGTCTTCGACATATCTGAGACCGAAGGTTACTTTAAGGTCATCGGTTGCTTGCCAATATATTTCTCCAAAAATTCCTGTGGACTTTAGTTCATAAGATTCAGTTTCGCTGTTAAAGTATCCTGGGGCGAGTGAGAGGAAGGAGTTGGGGCTTCCCGTCTGCGGAGCGAGCACCATGGCCCCCCAATCTAAGCCAGCTGATTGAACGAAGTAGTTGCTTCCGTATTCAAAATCCATCATGTTCGCTGCAACCATATAGTTAAAAGCGCCATCTAGGTTTGAGGTAAATCTTATCTCGATGCTATCTTGCTCCGCGGTTGCTCCGGACAGATCAAGCCCTCCCCCTCTGGTGGTAAGTTCGAAATCATCTGGTCCTCCAGCTATTGCGCCTAGGGATGTTTCGGCATTCGGGACAAGACTGGCAGGTATTCCGCCACCCGGCACTAAACCGAAATAAGAGCAGGCACCCGGCACCACGACACAAAACGCCGGGGGCACTGAGGCATTGCCTACACCTGCCGCTGTGCCGTTATAATCTTGACGAGATTGAAGATCAGTTTCTTGGTGCGCAGCGATCACGTTCATTTCTAGACCATTTGCGAACTCGTGTGCTATTTCTAGCATGACAAAATTTTCGTCAGTTTTATATTCTGGTGTGTACTGCGTTCTTACCGTTCTTAAATCTGTCGGATTACAGCAGTCTGGGTCTGGGTTCCGCCCAAAAAAACTGAAAGCTCCCAGAGGACCAACTAGCAAATCGGATGCCAGCAGGAACCCGGCTGTAGAGGCTTCATTGATGGCCTCTGGCAGCAAGGAAGTTGGTAGGCAACCGAGTATTGCGCTTGGATCCTGATCGCACAGTTGTTTCTGGCTTCGGGACCTGTTGCTATCCTCTTCGAATCGATGCGCAATCAAATCGAATCTGGTGTTATCGGTGGGCTCCCATCTCAAGGACATTCTGGCAGACCATTGATCTCTGTTGTCGAAGTCACCCCCGAGATCATTG
>CAJWLI010000147.1 GCA_913043075.1 uncultured Gammaproteobacteria bacterium | reverse complement strand
CGAGGTTTACAAGTCGAGTTGGCACAACATCAAGCTTGAAGGGCTTTTTGTCCAGAGAAATCAACTTGCTAGAAATATTTCCATTAACCAAAACGAGGTCGATTGTTTTAAGTCTTGAAATTGGTTCTCGCAACGGACCAGCGGGGAGACAAAAACCGTTTCCAAATCCCCTTTCCCCATCAACGATCAGAACTTCGAAGTCTCTGTCAAGCTTGTAATGCTGAAGCCCATCGTCGCTAATTATCAAATCAACTTGGTGGTTCGCTAATAGAGTTTTGGCGGCTTGAACTCGATCTGGATCTACAACTACGGGGACTGAAGTTCTTCGTCTTATCAAATAAGGTTCATCTCCAGACATATAAGAACCAGTGGCATCAGACATGTCTAACGGATAAGAATCTGCGTTACCGCCGTAACCTCTCGAGATAACTCCCGGTCGATATCCAATACTCTTCAGATGTTTTACCAGCGACACAACGAATGGCGTTTTCCCGGTTCCGCCCACTGTTAAGTTGCCAACAACAATAACTGGGACTTGAGAACTCCATTTAGAACTTAAACGGAGGTAAAGTTTTCTCAGAAAAAAACTGGCCCGATAAAGAGCCTCCAACGGTCTAAGCAGATATAACCACCCAGCATCAGAGTACCAAGCATTGACTATTCTAGAGGTCTCGATTGGCAAATTGGGAGAATTCCAGGAAACAGTTCTGTCGCTATTCTCTTCGGGCATACGAGAAACATTTTTGCTTTTTTTAGGCGTCCAATCGTCGGCCTGATGAAGCCTCGCATAAGCTCCCCCCGCATCTAACAGGTCTTGATGCGTGCCCTCCTCCGCTACCCTGCCCTGCTCCAAAACAAAAATTCTATCCGCCATTTCGATGGTTGATAGTCTATGGGCGATAACAAATGTCGTTCTGCCTTTAACTACCGCTCCTAACGCGGATCTTATTGATTTTTCTGACTCAGTGTCTAGAGCGGAAGTCGCCTCGTCTAATATCAAAACTGGTGCATCTTTTAAAAAAGCTCTTGCTATGGCTATCCTCTGCCGCTGGCCCCCAGAAAGCATGACTCCATTATCCCCTACGATCGTGTCGAGACCATCAGGCATCTGGACAATAAACTCCCAAGCAAATGATTTTTTTGCAGCTTCTTCGACTTGTTCGCGGGACGACTTTTTTAAAGATCCATATCGGATATTGTTTAATATCGAATCGTTAAACAGCACAACTTGTTGACTCACGATAGAGATATGCTCTCTGAGACCACTCAGTGCGAAATTCTGCAAAGGTTCATTATCCAATAATATCTGACCCGATGTGACCTCATAAAAGCGGGGGATCAGACTAACTAGGGTGCTCTTACCGCTACCCGATTTTCCAACTAGAGCAACTGTTTCCCCTGGTTTCGCCTTAAGGCTGATATTTTGGAGGACTCTGCTCGCTTCTTGCTGATAGCCAAAGGAAACATCTTTGAACTCAATCGAGCCCTCTATTTCGTCTAACATCAACTTCCCGCCATCTTGCTCGGGAGTCTCATCAAAGACATCAAAGATATCCTCTGCTGCAGCCAGTCCTCTCTGAATTTTAGCCACCACTTCGGATAAGTTTCGAATAGGCTTCGCCAGCAATCCTCCCGTTGTTATGAAAGCTATTACGGATCCCGCTGACATGTCAGCTAAAAAAATAGGGTCCAAAACTAACCAGACCAGCCCAGCTAAGGATAGAGAAACCAAAAACTGAATCACTGGTGTCGCTAATGAAGCAGTCATTACCATTTTTATGGATTGCCTTCGATTATCGCCGCTTACATTTTCAAATCTAGCGGTTTCAAACTCTTTTCCTCCAAATGTCCTGACCTCTCTATGACCTTGAATTGCCTCAGAGGCGACGTGGGTAATACCTCCTACAGACACCTGAATTCTTTCGCTTATCCGCCTAAACCTTTTGGAGGCGTAAGTCACTAACAACCCAATAAGAGGAGCAACCAAAACAAACAAAAACGTGAGCTTCCAGTTTAGGTAAAGCAGCAAGGCTAAATAACCCAACACGGTAAAGCCTTCTCTAAGAATTATACGAACCGCATCCGTCGCCGCGTCAGTCACTTGGGAAACGTGATAGGTGACTTTAGATACCAGATGGCCCATTGCGTGCTTGTCATAGAAACTGCTTGGCAAACTAAGAAGCCTTCCGAACAATTCACACCTCAGATTGTGCACCAGATTGTTTGCAACGAGCGCAATAAAATAGTTTCCAGAGAAGCTGCCCACTCCACGCAGGATAGCTATTAGGACTATCCCCAAAGGGATAAGCACCCTATCAAGCTGATTTGCCGGGCCAAATATTTTTTCAAAGTAGACCTTAGCACCGCTTCCCAATTCGGGCGTATTTTCCCCTAACGAGTCGACAATAAAGGCAATCAATTGAACAAAGCCAACGTTCGCCAGAGAGTAGAGTAGAAAACCAATCATGCTTAGCAAAAATGCGCCCCAATAGGGAATGACATAAGCAAGCAAACGACTATAAATCCCCAAGTCTGAGCTCATATTCATGGTGACACTTTTCCCTCATATGATGCTTTAAGAAAGACCCTTTCAAAACCAGATATTCGTGCGGCTTCTATTGCGAGGACAACGGATTTGTGCGGAGCTAGCTCGTCTGCTGCTATAACTAAGTCTGAGGGTGAAAGCCCCCCAAGCTTCAATGATATAAGAGAAGAGAGCTCTCGAACATTCTCAAAAAACAGCAACTCTTGATCGAAGTAGAAACTACTGTCTTTTCTTATAACAAGCGTCAGCGTGGTTTTTTCTTGGTCAGCTACGCTCCTCCCTTCAGTGGTTGGAAGATCTACAATCAAATTTGCTTTAGACTGGAAAGTTGCCGGCACAACAAAGAAAATCAGCAACAAAAAAACCACGTCGATAAAGGGAGCAAGATTTATCTCGCTGGCTCTTCTTGATCTTCTAGAAAATTTCATCATCATTGCGCTTTTTTAATTAGTCTTGCAAAGAATTCTCATTTTTTTGACAACAGTTCGATGAAACGCTCACAATCGCCAGCTAAAAAAATTAAAAGCTCGTCCACTTTTCGTTCAAAATAGCGTTGAAAAAATAAAGTTGGGATAGCAACAATCAAACCTGCCGCAGTAGTAATCAATGCTTGTGATATACCTCCTGCTAGCGCGCTAGTAAAACCTCCTCCAGCGGTTTCAACAACCCCAAAAACAGTTATCATCCCAATAACCGTACCTAAAAGACCAAGCAACGGGGTTATTGCAGCAATGGTGCCAAGGGTTCCAAGGTTTCTCAGCAATTCATGTTCAACGAAACTTGCCGCATTTTCTGCAGAAGTACGCATCGCATCGTATCCGTCATTCTTTTTTGCGAAAGCTGAGATAAAAAGGAAGCCAAGAAAAGAATCGCCTCCCGAACTAACAATACTGTTTTTGTCAACGCCTATTCTTGTGGCAGGGTTATTCAATTCTCTAAGCAGTTTGCTTGGAAGAATATTTTCTCTCCGCAATACCCACGAGCGTTCTATCACGATCGCCAACGAAATCACTGAGCAAAAAATGATTGGAAGCATAAGCCAGCCCCCAGCACCTATGAGTTCAAACACGGAATCTCTGACGTTAAGCAAACATAAACTTTATCACAAAAAAAAGGTTTCTAATCACTTTAGTGATCTCAAAAAAATAGATAAAATCTACTAAGCAACTATTCCCTGTTTGAATAAGTCTCCGACCTCTGAATCCCCTAAACCAAGATCATCTTTTAAAATCTCTTCGGTATGCTCACCTAACACAGGAGCCGGTAACGCCGCTAGATTCTCCGATTCACTGAACCTTATAGGGGATCCTGAAGCTATATAACTGCCGATTTCTGGTTGATTAATTAATCCCATCATTGGGTTATCGATTGAGCAATCGACGTCTTTTTCGACCATCTCTTTAAATGTTCTGTATGGTCCGTAACAAACACCATGCTCGTCCAGAAAGGCGCAGACTTCTTCATAGACTCTTGATTTGAACCAAGGCTCGAGGATCTTTGCAATAGCTTCTTTTGCTTTGAACCTATCTCCCTCTTTGCTGAAATCTAAGCTCATCGAAGCTTCTAACGCAACAATTTCATCTTTGCTGCCAGTGGCTACTAATATAGAACTCCACTGTCTCGGTGTGAGGCCAACTATCATTAAGCGCTTTTTATCTTTTGTTTCAAAATCCCTCCCAAAAGCACCATAAAGGTAGTTCCCGTATTTTTTCCTATCTTCGCCATTTATCGTAACCTCCGAAATATTTCCAAGATTGCTGGTCGTCGCTATGGCTACATCTTTCAGCGCTAATTTAACCAGCTGACCTTCTCTTTCTAGTCGTCGATGTCTCTCCGCGGCCAAGACCGCTATTGCAGCCATTTGTCCCGTTATGTTGTCCCAAGCAGGAAGAAGATAATTTGTCGGGTCGTCATTGTTCTGACTGCCTGTTAATGTTGCAAAACCGACAGCACA
>CAJWLI010000146.1 GCA_913043075.1 uncultured Gammaproteobacteria bacterium | reverse complement strand
CCGTGATAGAGATAAGACGTTAAATCCTACAAGCTATTATGATCTAAAGGCTGAACATCCTGGTTTCGATTGGGATAATTTTTTTAAGGAAACGGGTGTTTTCTCGCTTAACGCGTTGAATGTAAATCAACCTGACACGTTAAAGCCTTTGATCGAGCTGATTAATAATCAATCATTAGAAACCTGGAAAAATTATTTGATATTTCACCTCGTAATGAAAAATTCGAGCTTGCTATCCGAGAAATTGGATGGAATGAATTTTGAGTTTCGTAAAGCGCTGACGGGGCAGAAAGAGCAGTTGCCTCGGTGGAAGAGAGGAATACAAAGAGTTGGGTCGAGATATGGTTTGGGGAGTTTGCTCGGAAAACTTTACGTGGAAAGTCATTTTCCGCCGAGTTCAAAAGAGAAAATGACCGATTTAGTAAATAATCTCCGACAGGCTTTTCGGAACCGGATTGAAGCTATTGATTGGATGACTGAAGAAACAAAGAAAGAGGCCTACAGAAAATTAAGTTCATTTGAACCCAAAATAGGATACCCAGAAAATTGGGAGGATTTGACGGCTATAGAAATAGATCAAGCCGAGTTGTTTTTGAATGCGAGACGCATTCAGAATTTTTTTCAAGAAAGGAATATAAAGAAATTAGATCAAAAAACCGACAGAACTGAATGGTTCATGAGCGCGCATAATGTGAATGCTTACTACATGGCAAGTTTCAATCAAATTGTTTTTCCCGCCGGTATATTGGAAGCTCCATTCTTCGATCCTCTCGCTGACGCCGCGGTTAATTATGGTGCTATCGGAGGCGTAATCGGTCATGAGATGGGGCACGGTTTTGATGATCAGGGCTCCAAGTACGATTCGACTGGAACTAAAAGAAATTGGTGGACGTCGTTAGATCGAAAAAATTTCGAGAAAAAGACTACTTTGCTTGTTCAACAATATGATTCGTTTGAGGTTATACCTGGTCATCACATCGATGGAGCATTTACTCTAGGAGAAAACATTGGCGACCTAGGAGGGCTGGAGATAGCTTTTGAGGCTTATAAGATCAGCTTGCAAGGCAAAGAGGATGTCGTTCTAAATGGTTTGTCAGGCGCTCAGAGATTCTTTCTTGCTTGGGCTCAGACATGGAGAGGGTCAAGCAGGAACGAGTTTTTGGTGAGACAATTAAAATCTGATCCTCATTCACCGCAAAAATATCGAGTGAACGGGGTGGTTCGAAATATGTCGAGTTGGTATGAAGCTTTTGGTGTCGATTCGAGACACGATCTATACTTGCCTGAGAATCTGCGGTCAAGTATTTGGTAGAATTGTTGATACTTTCTTCTATGCAACACATACACTAGGATTTTGAAAACTAAAAAATAGTTGGCAACTGCGATCAAGTTTTGGATTGCAAAAATTTTCTCTGGAAGGGTTCGAATCCAGGTAAAGAAAAAATAGAGGCATGTTGAATCTTTTACAGTGAGAGAATTTAATAAATGAGAATAATTACCCTGATAATTAGCCTGTTCTTCTTTTCGGCATCAATAACTGCGAGCGAAACCCGGGAGATTTTAGATCTCTACAAAACCTGGGTTGCCGCTGTTGAAGAGGGAGATATTGAGTCTTACGTCTCCGTTTTGCACGAGGATGTAAAACTGATGCCTCCGACCAGTGAGCCTTTCGAAGGGAAGGAAAAATACAAGGAGTTTCTGAAACCCGTCTTCAAATCGGCTGATTACGAGATCGAGGTAAAAGTAGAGCCTAGCGTCGAATTTCTTGGTGACGTTGCGATCGCAGAGTACGAATATGTAATCTATCTAAAGTTAAAAGAAGGTCAGAGTGAGATTGATCAACCTGGCGCTCTTCAGGCCACAAGAAACCACAACGCTTATTTTGATGTGCTTATAAGGAATTCAAAGGGAAAATGGGTGGTATACAGGCACACATGGCGAGACAAGAGTTAATGACTTAGCGAGTTACGCTTCGGACTAACCGGTTTACTTCCCACCTTCTGCCCTCGACATCGTTTAGAGCAATACTTGACGTCTTCCCAGTTACGCTCCCACTTTTTTCTCCAGCTAAAGGGCCTCTTGCAGGAAACACATAATTTTTTGTCTAGATTAAGTTTCTTATGCATGACGAATTCCTCTTGATCCAGACTTACGCTTTCCTGACGAGATAGGTTCAATTTCCATCATTACAAGGGAAAGAGCACCTTCAAAAGGAATTAAAGATCTGTCACCGCGCCAAGTGAGGCGGAGCTTACTAACTTAGCGTATTTGGCTAGCAACCCTTTTTTCGCGTAAGGCTGAGGCTTTGACCAGGATTTTTTTCTCGAATTAAGTTCAGCTTGAGTTAAATCCACATCAATGGTTTTTGATTCAGCGTCTATTGTTATTTGATCACCATCCTCTAGCAGCGCTAGAGGCCCTCCCTCGTATGCCTCCGGCGAGATGTGTCCTATGACGAACCCGTGGGATCCTCCTGAGAACCTCCCGTCAGTAATCAGGGCGACACTTTGAGACAACCCTCTCCCATTAATAGCACTTGTAGGTGAGAGCATTTCTCGCATTCCGGGGCCGCCTTTGGGTCCTTCATACCTCACAACAACAATATCCCCTGCGACAACGTCACCTTCTAGGATTGCTTTTAACGCCGCTTCCTCGCCATGAAAACACTTTGCATTTCCTTCAAAGCGCAGACCTTCATGCCCAGTAATTTTTGCCACGGCTCCTTCGGGCGCTATATTTCCCCTGAGTACAACTAAGTGCGAGTCTTTTTTTATCGGGTTATCAAAAGGTCTGATGACTTTTTGCCCGATGGGGTAGGGTTTTACGTGTTCTAGGTTTTCTCCTAGTGTCTTTCCGGTTACGGTCAAACAGTCACCGTGCAGAAACCCCTCCTCCAAAAGCGATTTCATTAACGGTTGAATTCCTCCAATGTTTATTAATTCACTCATGGCGTATTGGCCTGCCGGTCGCATATCGGCCAGCACAGGGACGTTTTTCCCGATTCTGTCAAAATCATCGATTGTTAGTGGAATATTTGCGGCTTGAGCAATCGCTAATAAATGCAAGACGGCGTTTGTTGAACCTTCCAGAGCTATGACAGTGGTAATAGCGTTTTCAAATGAATTTATAGATAGAATGTCTGAAGGTTTTATGTCCTTATTAATTAGCTCGAGTACTGCAGCTCCTGCTGCGTAACTGTCTGCTCGTTTGTTATCTGAAATTGCTTCTTGAGCAGACGAGTTAGGTAGAGA
Organism: uncultured Gammaproteobacteria bacterium; assembly: GCA_913043075.1. GTDB lineage: Bacteria > Pseudomonadota > Gammaproteobacteria > Pseudomonadales > Azotimanducaceae > UBA9659. The sequence continues at coordinate 1,257 of CAJWLI010000146.1, read as the reverse complement.
GAGACCTAGTGCCTCTATCGCGGAAGCCATGGTGTTCGCGGTGTACATGCCCCCGCAGGATCCTGGCCCAGGAATCGCGGTAGATTCTACTTCTTTTAACTCGATGTCTGAGATTTTGCCAGCCGCGTGTTGTCCGACCGCTTCGAAGACCGACACCACGTCCCTCCTGTTTTTACCTGGCTGGATCGTGCCTCCATATACGAATACGCTAGGCCTGTTAATCCGAGCCATCGCCATTGCACAACCTGGCATATTTTTATCGCATCCACCTATCGCAACGAATCCGTCAAACCCTTCGGCACAAACTACCGTTTCGATCGAGTCCGCTATGACTTCTCTAGATACGAGAGAGTAACGCATCCCTGGCGAGCCCATGCTGATGCCATCGGATACGGTGATCGTGTTGAAGGTAACTGCTTTCCCTCCAGCTTCATCCGCACCCAAACCCGCGGCGTCAGCTAGCTCGTTGATGTGCATGTTGCAGGGAGTCAGGTTGCTCCAAGTGGAAGCTATCCCTACCTGTGATTTCTTGAAGTCGGCTTCTGTAAAGCCAACGGCATGGAGCATAGCGCGCGCGGCTGCCTTCTCATTGCCGTCGACCACAAGAGAGGAATACTTTCTTCCTTTTTTATTGTTTGCCATTAGACTTCCCTTTTTCTCACACCGGAAGTTACACGATCATAGCTGCGAATACTATAAAAAAGGCCGGAGTGATCCGGCCTTATAGGGGGAGTCCATGCAGACTCTTTTTTTGGCCTCAAAAATTGGGAGAGAAATTTGAGACAAAGTAGTTACGCCTTTTGAATAATTCTGGATGATCTAACTTTTTTTGACCAGGTTTTTTTAAGCTTATTAAGATACCTAAGCTGCATCTTTTCTTCTTACTAATTCAATCATTTCCAGTCGGCTCGGTCCTCTTTGATAACGAGCTAAGCTGTTTTGTTTTCTCCCTCGCAGCATATATCGAAGAATTATTCTGCGAATTTTCCCGTCTTTCAGGAAGTTGCCGGGTTTCTCTAGAAGATTGAAGGATTTCATTACGCCCCGGAAGACATCTATATTTTCTCGCGAAGAACTTGCGATTGCGTCCCCAACCGATGCCCTAAGCCACTGTTTAAGTCCTTTCGAAGATTCTAATTTGGCTCCCTGTAGACTCGCTTTTGCTCTCTTTTTCCCCAGCCGATCTTCTTGCAAACTAGCTTGATAAATCGGTCTGAGCTCTTTTTCAGTCAGCCTTTCAAACATCAAGGCTCGTTC
>CAJWLI010000145.1 GCA_913043075.1 uncultured Gammaproteobacteria bacterium | reverse complement strand
GAGATGTTTAGGAAGCTCTTAGACGAGGGTCGTGCTGGAGAAAACGTGGGCGTCCTTCTTCGTGGTACTAAGAGAGAAGAAGTAGAAAGGGGTCAGGTTCTCGCTATTCCTGGATCTATCACGCCGCATACTCAATTTGAAGGCTCTGTTTACGTTCTGGCAAAGGACGAAGGGGGAAGGCATACTCCGTTCTTCAAAGGATACAAGCCACAATTCTTTTTTGAAACTACTGATGTCACCGGTGAATGCGAGCTACCTGAAGGGGTTGAAATGGTTATGCCGGGTGATGACATAACTATGAAGGTTAAATTAATCGCTCCAATTGCAATGGAAACAGGCCAGCGATTCGCCATTAGAGAGGGTGGTCGAACCGTTGGTGCTGGAGTGGTAGGAAATATCATAGAGTAATCAGGCATGGTGAGATAGGCCAGTAGCTCAATTGGCAGAGCGGCGGTCTCCAAAACCGCAGGTTGGGGGTTCGATTCCCTCCTGGCCTGCCAGGTATCCGCTGGTAAGGAAACTATGAACAGTAGAGCAGAAGAGAGAATTAATTTCGACATTGCGAAGTGGGTCCTGGCGTTCTTAATTCTTGGTGCAGGAATTTATGGAAACTCCTACTATTCTGCAGTGGAGCCGTTATACAGAGCGCTTGTTGGAGTGGTAGTTTTTGCCATTCTCATTGCGATTGTATTGACTACAGAAAAAGGCTGGTTTGCTTGGACGTTGTTAAAAGAAGCTCGAGTGGAGATTCGAAAAGTTGTCTGGCCGACGTCTCAGGAAACTGGTCAGACCACATTAATGGTTGTAGGAATTGTCCTCTTCGTAGGGCTTATCCTTTGGATTCTGGACGCTCTTTTAAGCTGGGGTCTTTCAGGGACCATAGGTTAGGAGAAAAATTTGTCAAAACGTTGGTATGTTGTTCACGCTTATTCGGGCTATGAAAAACAAGTCATGAAAGCTCTGCAAGAACGAATTTCGCTTTCTGGGTTAGAAGAGAAGTTTGGAGAAATTCTTGTGCCTTCGGAGGAGGTCGTAGAGATGCGAGCTGGTAAAAAGCGTCGTAGTGAGCGAAAATTCTTTCCTGGGTATGTTCTTGTTGAGATGGATTTAGATGATGACTCTTGGCACTTGGTTAAGGAGACTCCCCGGGTTATGGGCTTTATTGGGGGTAAGGCGGATGAGCCGGCCCCAATTAGCGACGCTGAGGCAGAGGCGATTCTTAGAAGGGTTCAGGTGGGAACAGAGAATGTTACCCCAAAGACTATATTCGAGCCTGGAGAGCTTGTGAGAGTTATAGATGGCCCCTTCAACGACTTTAATGGCGTGGTGGAGGAAGTTAATTACGAGAAAAATCGCCTCCATGTCGCAGTGACCATTTTTGGAAGGTCGACTCCCGTTGAATTAGATTTTGGGCAAGTAGAAAAAGGTTGAAATAGGATATCAGAATATTTCTTGTTTATTAAAAGGGGAGTGCGTCAAGTCAGCACGTTATACCCAAGGAGAGACAATTGGCAAAGACTATCGATTCATACATCAAGCTACAGGTTCCTGCTGGGCAGGCTAATCCGAGCCCTCCCGTAGGCCCGGCACTTGGCCAACATGGTGTCAATATCATGGAATTCTGCAAAGCATTTAACGCTGAGACGCAGTCCCTAGAGCCTGGTATGCCGGTGCCGGTTGTCATAACAGTTTTCAGTGACAAGAGTTTTACGTTCATCAGAAAAACACCTCCTGCCTCGACGCTCCTAAAGAAGGCTGCCAATATAGAAAAAGGAAGCGCTGAGCCTCATGTATCCAAGGTAGGTTCAGTTACAAGGAAGCAGCTTGAGGAGATAGCCTCAGCAAAAATGCCCGACTTGACTGCGAAAGATATGGATGCGGCAGTGAGAACTATAGCTGGAAGTGCTAGAGCAGCGGGGATAGAAACAGAGGGCGTTAATTGATGAGAAAATTAACTAAAAGAGCTAGGGCTTTCGAAGATAGGGTGGATCGAAGTAGACACTATTCAGTTGATGAAGCCGTTGAGATTCTGGAAGAGCTATCTTCGAGCAAATTTAAAGAGTCGTATGACGTAAGCATAAATCTTGGAGTCGATCCGAAAAAATCCGATCAGGTAGTTCGGGGGGCAACAGTACTTCCCAACGGGACAGGGAAATCGGTCAGAGTTGCGGTTTTTGCCCAAGGAGATAAAGCATCTGAAGCAAAAGATGCCGGCGCAGATATTGTCGGTATGGAAGATCTAGCAGAAGCAGTAAAAAATGGCGAGCTTAATTTTGATCTTGCCATTGCTACTCCTGATTCGATGAGAGTCGTGGGTCAGTTGGGCCAAATATTGGGCCCTCGAGGTCTGATGCCGAACCCGCGTTTGGGAACTGTAACTCAAGAGGTTACAGAAGCTGTATCAAACGCGAAGGCCGGGCAAATTATGTATCGAACAGACAAAAATGGAATCGTTCACGGAGGTATTGGGAGGGTTGGATTCGACGCAAAGGCTTTGAAACAAAACTTGGAAGGTCTTATCGCGGATTTGAAAAAATCTAAACCCGTGTCTTCAAAGGGCACCTATCTCAAGAAGATCGTTCTTTCGACCACTATGGGGGCGGGGTTGCAAATAGATCAGTCCTCTCTTGATATTTGAATTAAAAAACTTTGGGGCTCCAAACATATGTTTGGGCTCGTCAAAGACCGCAGGTCCTCTTTAAGGTTAAAACCCTGCGCAGACGGTAACCCGATTCGAAACATTGAATCTTTTGCCGTTTTTCCGCCGCTTAAAGTGCTTTGGATCTTTTAGCGGTTAAATTAACGTGCAAGGAGTGCAAAACTGTGCCGATTGGACTGAAAGAAAAAAAGGCAATTGTCGCCGAGGTCAATAAAACTGCTGGAGAAGCCCTCTCTGCGGTCATGGCTGACTACAGGGGCGTTTCTGTCGAAAAAATGACAGCGTTGCGAAAGCAAGCCAGAGAAGCGGGAGTTCATATCAGAGTCATAAGGAACACTCTCGCTAAAAGAGCTTTTGAAGGAACCGACTTTGCGTGTTTGTCTGACGCATTATTGGGGCCGAATATACTTGCGTTTTCGATAGAAGACCCCGGTGCGGGTGCAAGGATCTTTAAGGAGTTCGCGAAAGAAAACGAAGCTTTCGAAATAAAGGCTTTGTCTATAGGGGGCAAGCTTTTACCTGCTGACCAGGTAGACGTCCTGGCTAAGTTGCCTACCAGAGACCAAGCCTTAGCTCTGCTGATGTCAGTTATGAATGCGCCTGTAACTAAGATGGTGAGAACTTTAAACGAAGTGCCTGGGAAGGTAACTCGAGTATTTGCTGCTTTGCGTGATCAAAAAAGAGAAGCCGCTTAAAACAAATATAGGAGATAAGATATATGTCAGTATCAAAAGAGGATATTTTAAACGCTGTTGCAGAAATGAGCGTAATGGACGTTGTAGAACTTGTTGAAGCAATGGAAGAAAAATTTGGAGTTTCTGCAGCCGCCGCCGTTGCAGCAGCTCCCGTTGCTGGTGCTGCAGGATCCGATGCGGGCGGCGCTGAGGAAAAAGATGAGTTTGAGGTTGTTCTCACCTCAGCCGGAGAAAAGAAGGTTAACACTATCAAAGTGGTTCGAACTTTGACTGGGTTAGGCCTTAAAGAGGCTAAGGCGTTAGTTGATGAGGCTCCTTCATCCTTAAAGGAAGGTGTCTCGAAAGATGACGCCGAAGATATGAAGAAACAGCTGGAAGAAGCGGGTGCGTCTGTAGAGCTGAAATAGACGTTTGCTTTTAAATTGAGGGAGCCTATGTTGCATGGTTCCCTCTACCTTTAATTAATTTCCTTATTAAGCTGGAGGCATCGATGGCCTATTCATACACAGAGAAGAAACGAATACGAAAAGACTTTGGAAAACTACCCCAAGTTATGTCCATACCCTATCTTTTGGCGATACAGGTAGAGTCTTATAAAGAGTTTGTTCAAGATAAGGTTGAGCCATCAGAGCGGCAAATGAAGGGTCTCCACGCCGCTTTTCAATCAGTATTCCCAATAACTAGTTACTCCGGTAATGCTTCTCTGGAATATGTCAGCTATAGGTTAGGAAAGCCTCTTTTTAATGTTAAAGAGTGCCAGTTGAGAAGTGTAACTTACGCCGTTCCTCTTAGAGTGACAGTTAGACTTGTTATATTTGACAAGGATTCAGGCAATAAAGACGTAAAAGACATAAAAGAGCAAGAAGTTTATATGGGCGAGATTCCGTTGATGACCGACAATGGAACCTTTGTTATAAACGGAATCGAGAGAGTAGTGGTCTCCCAGTTGCACAGATCTCCTGGCGTCTTTTTTGATCATGATAAAGGGAAAACTCACTCTTCTGGAAAACTACTATACTCTGCTAGAGTCATCCCGATGCGGGGCTCTTGGCTGGATTTCGAGTTTGATCCGAAAGACAATTTATACGCAAGGATAGACAGAAGAAGAAAATTGCCTGCGACTATTTTGCTAAGGGCCCTCGGATTTTCTGCTGAAGAAATCTTAGACATGTTTTTCGATACTGATAGTTT
>CAJWLI010000144.1 GCA_913043075.1 uncultured Gammaproteobacteria bacterium | reverse complement strand
TGCGATTTCGGTAATGGGTCTATTAGGGAGAGAGGTCCCCAGAATCTCGCTTGGCACGGCGGTGACTCCGACATACCCTAGGCACCCCACTGCGATGGCTCAGCAAGCGCTTACCACAGCAGCATTTTCTGGTAATAGGTTTACCTTGGGTATAGGCCTGTCCCACAAAAAGATCATTGAAGATTTTATGGGCTTCTCTTTTGAAAACCCGACTCAACATATGCGCGAGTACCTAAGCATCCTGATGCCGTTAGCACGGGGCGAAAAAGTTAGTTTCAGTGGGAACGAGTACAAGGTAAGTAATTTCAGATTAAATATCCCAGATGCTAACCCAATGCCAGTTGTATTGGGCGCATTGGGATCAAAAATGTTAGAAATTGCCGGTGAGTTGACCGACGGCACAAACACTTGGATGGTGGGACACAAAACCATGCGAGACCATATCGTGCCGGGACTTAAAAACCCAAAAAGCAAAGTAATCGGCGGAGTGCCAATAGTCTTAACAAATCAAGCTGATCAGGCCAAAGAACAAATCTCAAAAATTTTAAAGGGATACGGGAAAGTTCCGAGTTACAGAGCAATGTTAGACATGGAGAATGCTGACGGCCCCGCAGATATAGCGAGCGTAGGAGACGAAAAAACTTTGCGTGAAGAGATCTACAAATACAGAGACGCGGGCGTAACAGAATTTAATGCGTACATCATGCACACAGACAAAGGAGCAACCGAGAGAACGCTCCAATTTCTGAGCGATTTTAGAATAGATGAAGGGGCTTGAGACCAGATCTTCGCCCGTTTATTTAATTTCTTTCGCCATGTGCATTCCAGCTACATATCCAAAAGTCATTGCTGGCCCGATCGTGCCGCCCGCACCCGGGTAAAAGTGTCCCATTACGGAAGACGAGCAATTGCCTACCGCGTAAAGACCCGCGATGGCCTTTCCATCTTGATCAATTACCCTCGCGGATTCGTCGGTCAAAAGCCCACCCTTCGTTCCAAGATCCCCGGCAAACATCTCGATGGCATAAAAAGGCGCTCGGTTCAGCGGCGCTAGGCAACTGTTAGGCTTCGCAATGTCATCTCCCGAGAAACGATCAAAAGCAAAATCACCCCGACCAAAATCTTTATCTTTTCCAGAAACTGCCATTGCGTTAAATCGTTCCACCGTTGAGACGAGATTACCTGCGTCAACACCGATACTCTCAGCGAGCTCTTTTATCGAGTTCTCTCTGCGAACGAAACCGTTTTTAAGGTGTTTTTCAGGAGTAATACCCGGCATCATAGTCGCGAGCGGGTACCGATCTCGAAAATTCTGATCAAAGACCATGAAACAAGAGGTCATCTCGTCGTTCACCACAAGAGAGTCAAACATCGCCTTTACAAAGTCGTTGTAGGGCTGCGCTTCGTTGGCGAAACGATTACCCAGCTGATCCACCACAATCTGACCCGGTTTTCCCCTTTCAAAAATAACAATTTGTGGACCCACCCCCGGAACCATAAAAGTGGGAGCCCACCACGCATCCTCCATAAGATCAAGCGCCGCCCCGATAGCTTTTGCGCTTATGATCGCGTCACCCTCGTTCCCTTCTGAACCCGACGATCGATCGATCGCGGCGTGCTTTCCAAGATATTCAGAACGTAAGTCGGTGTTGTGCTCAAAACCGCCAGAGGCAAGCACGACACCATTTCGTGCAAAAATTTCGATCTGCCCACCCTGCTCGTCCTCAACTCTTGCCCCAACGACTCTGCCGTCATCCTCGATCAGTTCCACCAGCCGGTGCTTTAACTTAAAAGCGATTCCAATTTTTTTCGCTGAGAACGTTAACCAAGAAGTCAAAGCCCTCCCGCTAGAAACGTATTCCGAGCCAAATAGCTTACCCAGGACCGCTCGAGTAAAAACTCTCCAAGACTTTAGTGCCTCAAAAAAATTAGTTTTGATCACGGCAAGCCTACGAAGTTCAGTCATTGTTCCTACGACGGGACTGGAAAACTTTCTTGAGCGCATCGAACCGAATTCTTCTCCAAGCTTTCTTCCAGAGAAGACTTTTGGCTCGACGCTCCTCCCACCGAGCACACCGCCTTTGACTTCGGCCCGATAATCAGGAAAACCCTCGAAAATCTCTACTTCCAGATACCCTTCGTCAGTCAGTTTCTTTAACATTCTAGGAGCATTCTCAACAAAACCTAAAAGTCGTTCCTCGGAGACCCTGTTACCTACTGTATTCCGTAGATAGTCCATCGCCCTCAGAGTCGAGTCTTCGAGACCTGCTTGCTCCATCAGGTGGTTGTTGGGGACCCACATAACTCCGCCAGAGTATGCGGTGGTGCCCCCGATTTTATCTGTCTTTTCTATTACTATAGTCTCTAGGCCCTCTGAACGAGCAGTAAGAGCGGCAGTCAGACCTGCAGAACCAGATCCAACGATTAGTGCATCGGTTTCAATACGCATTAAATCTCCTCCTTTCAGTGGATGCGCCAGACCAGATTAGTTCGGCTTGCGGATCATGGGAGTAACAATCGGGCAGTCACCTACTTTAATCTCACCCATAATTTCATATCCATGCCGCTGGTATAAAGGAATATTTTTTGGATTGGAACTTTCAAGGAAACCTCGAAAACCTTTCTCATCAAGAATTGTATTAACGTGCTTCATCATAATCGACCCTAGCCCTAATCTCTGAAATGCTGGATCAACAGCGAGAACCGCCAGGTACCAAGATCGATTATCTTTTGGATAGTATTTTTCCATTTCATCCAGCACCTCCTCTAACGTTTCAAGTTTTTCTGGCAACACATTTTCCGAAATCCAATCTGAAATTTTCTGCCCATCTCCAAAAACACCTGGGGGCAACCAAATAGCTGTCCCTGCGAAGCTTTCTACCATAAAAGTCGTCGAATGTTGGAGCGATTTCTCGCAACAATAGATCTCAATTAATTCTCGATACTTATCCAAGTAACTTTGCCCGTCAGGGATAATCCATCTCATAAACGGATCGGCGCTAAAAGCCAAACAGGCGGTACTCAGAACTTTTTTCTTGTCGCCGGACTTCGCTTCAAGAACCTCCGGTTGTCGCATGTTTTTCCCTTTCGACCAAGTTATTCGGAAGACTTCATCTGCACTTAATCGGCTTAAAGACCACCCTCGGTAAGTTTTAATGGGTTCAAGAGTCTCTCTAATTCCTGTCTTTCTATGTCGGTGTTCTCCTCAGCCACATCAATAATGGGTCTCTTTTCCTTGTATGCCAACTTTGCAATGCTAGCTGCTTTTTCGTACCCAATGACCGGGTTGAGCGCTGTAACCAATATCGGATTCAGATCCAAGGCCTCTGACAACTTTTCCTCATTTACAGAAAAGGTCGAGATTGCCTTATCAGCTAACAAGTTTAAGGCGTTACTAAGGAGTTCAATGCTACTCAAGAGGTTGTAGCCGATTAACGGAAGCATTACATTCAACTCAAAGTTCCCCGACTGGCCCGCGATTCCGATGGTCACGTCATTGCCCATCACCTCCGCCGCCACCATCGCGGCTGACTCAGGAATTACAGGATTTACCTTCCCGGGCATTATTGACGACCCCGGCTGCAGTGCCTCAAGAGAAATCTCCCCCAAACCTGCTAGCGGCCCAGAGTTCATCCAGCGAAGATCATTTGAGATCTTCATAACAGTAACAGCAACAGTTTTTAATTGTCCCGAGAGCGCAACGGCTGAATCCTGAGAGCCGATCATAGGAAAAAAGTTCGATGCAGGTTGGAATTTTATGCCTGTGTGCTCAGAAAGAAGAGAGTTAAAAGCATCGGGGAATTCTGGGTGGCAATTAATCCCCGTCCCAACCGCTGTGCCTCCTAAACCGAGCTGTTGCAAAGACGGCAAAACCGCTTCCAGTAACCGGATATTATTTTGCAACTGATCCGCCCAACCAGACAAGCTCTGGTCCATCCTTACAGGCATCGCATCCATTAGGTGTGTGCGTCCTGTCTTGCAGTAGCCTTTAAGGCTTTCCGCTTTCGTCTTAACCGTGTCAATTGCGTGATTTAAAGCGGGAATCAGTTGGCCAGTCACGGCAAGCACAGCGCTTACATGAATAGAAGTTGGAATTATATCGTTACTGCTCTGGCCGAAGTTAACGTGGTCGTTCGGATTCACGTAAATCGTGGAAATTTTCTCCGCTACGGTTGCAATTACCTCGTTCGCATTCATGTTCGAGCTTGTGCCGCTCCCAGTTTGAAAAACATCTACGGGGAAATGATCCAAAAGATCGGGGTTGTCTAATAAGTCTGAGCACGCCTCTACTATACTATCGGCAATCGCTCCGTCGATGCACTGAAGAGATTTATTTGCTTTAGCAGCGTTCAACTTTATGAGGATCAGAGCTTCTATAAATTTTTTCGGGAGCCTTCTCCCGCTCACAGGAAAGTTGTTGATAGCTCGCTGAGTTTGAGCAGCATAAAGCGCCTCATGATCTATCTCTAACTCACCCATGCTGTCTTTAACTATTTTTTTTTGAGAACTCTGATCAGTTGACATAAATATAATCCTTAATTGGTAACCTCTAAATTAGCGATTTCGGAAGCCTCCAAAATA
>CAJWLI010000143.1 GCA_913043075.1 uncultured Gammaproteobacteria bacterium | reverse complement strand
GACATCAGTAATTTCGGCTGTCGCCCTAAAAATTGTTTTCGCTGCTGGAGTAGCCTGCTACGCAGCTTTTTTTTTATTCCCAAAGTTTTTCGAGCAAAGCACATTCCAGGGACTCCCGACCGGTTCCTTGCGTGCTCTTATAGGAACGTCAGTGGGTAGTGTCTCTGCTATTTTAGGAATTGGGGGAGGTACTCCTGTTGTTATAACTATGACTCTTTGTGGGCGCCCAATTACAGAGGCGGCCGGCACTGCGGCAGGCGTTGGTTGCGTAATCGGTTTTTTAGGGTCCATTTTCTTCGTGATTTTGGGATTGCTTCAGCCATTTGAAGGGATGCCTCCCGGAACATTAGGTCCCGTCAATATAATGGCGTTTTTGATAATTAGCGTTGCCTCACTTTTTACGGCGCCACTAGGTGCGAGACTTGTCCATAAGCTGAATCCCAATATTGTTAAAAAAATTTTCGGTTGTTACTTGGTTGGGATTGCAACGGTAATTTTCATTCAAAACACTTAAGAAATTAGAAAAAGGAGAGGCAGGTGAAAAACTTGGGTATTAAACGTAGAACCTTTCTAAGTGGAACCGCGTTATTTGGCGCGTCGGCTCTGTTAAAAAGCCCTAAAGCTTTCTCAACTAGTCTCCCAAAAAAAATGGTTGGTCTTTACGGGCCAATTCAAGGTGTCGCCAAACTTAATGCCAATGAGAATCCATATGGCCCTAGTCCCGCGGCTCTGAAAGCTATGGCTGAAGCGTCCAAGCGGGGAGCATATTATGTTAGAAACTCAGCCAAAATCCTCAGAGAAATGATAGCTGAAAGGCACGAGCTCTCACCAGACCATGTGCTACTTAGCTCAGGATCCAGTGGTGTATTGACTTACCTCGCGCTAGCACTCTCCAAGAAGGGAAAAATTCTAGCTCCTGATCTCTTCTGGGATACAACTGCTAAAATGGGAGTTCGTAACAATAAATATGGAATCAAACGAATTCCAAATGATGTCAAGCTAGGAATTGATCTCTCGGCTATGGAACTCGAATTAGACGACGAAGTTTCTCTTGTGCACATCACAAACCCCAACAATCCGACAGGCAAATTAATTCCTGCAAAAGATTTTGAGAGATTTTGTAACCGAGTGTCGGACAAATGCGTCGTTTTAGTAGACGAGGCCTACAATGAATTGACCGACTCACCTGACAAAACGACGATGATACCCTTAATTAAAGCTGGAAAAAATATCGCGGTCGCTCGAACGTTCTCAAAGATATATGGGATGGCCGGAATGAGAATAGGTTACATGATAGCCAAGCCGGAGTTACTGGAGTTAGTAGGGCAATTCGGGCTGGGCGACTACGGATTGAATCAAGCCGGAGTGGCCGGAGCTTTAGCATCTTACAACGATGATCGCTTCCTCGCGTATTCAAAATCGAAAGTACTAGAGGCAAGGGAAATGGTGTTGAGCGCGTTGGCAGAAAATGGGCTTACAGCGCTTAACTCTCAGACTAATTTTATGTTTGTTGATCTGGGCATTCTAAACGCAGAAAAGTTTAGGGAACAAATGGAGAAAAAAAATATTTTGATAAGAGGAATTTACAGAGACTACAATAATTGGTCTCGAGTAAGTATGGGAAGAATCGAAGATGTTCAGATGTATGTGGATGAGATGCCCAAGGTATTGGATGCGCTCTCAAAAACTTACAGTTAACCTAATTAAAAGCGGAAAAAAAGGATAGGTTTCGTGATGAACCACTCATTAAAAATGAAAATCCCAAGCAGGTCCAAAAGTCGTCACCACCTTGGTCTTATGTTCCACAAATCTTTGAGATGATTTCGCAGAAAAAAGGGAATAGTTCTATGAAAAAAATTAGCCTCAAAACACTTGGTTTCGCTTTTATATTTTTAAACTTGATAAGTGTTAAGAGCTTTAGCCATCACGGATGGTCTGGAAATACAGCGGGTGAGATCGTAATCACAGGAGAAGTGGAAAAAGAAGTCAGACTTCGCGGTCCACATGGCACGATGCAGATACGAGACAAAAACGGAAATCTATGGCAATTAACTCTAGCGCCAGGCCCGCGCACGCATAGGGCAGGGCTGAAAGAGAATACTATTCCAATCGGAGAGACCGTGACTGTCCGAGGTGCCAGAAACGCCGATATGGGCGAGTATGAAGCAAAAGTTCGCCAGGTCGAGTGGAAAGGCAATATATTCCAAGTCTATCCCTCCAGATGATTTTTAAAAGATAGGTGAATTAATTCCTCGTGTTTGAACTAATGACCTGGCTTGAAGATTCAGCTCTCGCAGACGCACTGCGCGGTCTTGGCGTCTGGTCATATGGTCTTATCAATTTGGTCCACATCATGGGTTTAAGCTGCCTCTTCGGAGCAATCGTGATCCTTGATCTGCGACTCATGCAGTTTTCATCGCACATTGCCATAAAGACCGTTGCTAGAATCACTGTCCCGATTGCAAAATTTGGGGCACTGCTCGCCATACCGAGTGGATTTTCGATGCTTACAATTAACACGACTCAGTATTACGAAAATCCATTTTTTTACCTAAAATTGCCTTTGTTAGGGTTGGCCTTAGCTAATTTCCTTTTTATTTCTCGGACTGGCGCTTGGCGAAGGGAAATAAATGATTTAGTGAAAAGACAAGGGGACTCTTTTGTTCTTGCATCTGCAGGCTTTGCATCTCTTTTACTCTGGACTGGAGTGCTTACCTGCGGTCGCATGATCGGCTACTGGTAATTATTAAACTTTTATTCTCGCGTGCATAAGGCTTCCCCATCCTCGAAGATATGCACGGCATAGTATTCGAGACCCCCGTCAAACATTAACCCCCATCGGTACATCTCGGGCTTTCCCGCTATTTCATGAGCGTCTGCGGCTGCGCGATCTTCCAGCGAATCTGAGCTCCAAACGCAACAACTACTTATGTTAATTGGTCGTCGCACCCCCGTCGCAGTGTCTTTATCATATAACGACTTAAGTTGGGCAAGCGTCGGAACTACCCAACCCCGTTTCCCATCTATGTTTAGTTCAGAGCAAAACTTATCTGCATCTGGCCATTTAACCGGAACACCGTTAGAAGTATTTGTCCAAGATCTGCCATCGATCAGGACAACGCCCTGGTCTGAGCCAGATACCATGCCGCTGGCAAGTGCCAAAGGAGCAAGCACGAAAACCAAGCCCGTTAAGAATTTTAATTTTGACTTTTCCATATAACTAAAATCGCTCTTATTAATGTAAAAAGCGCACCGAGTAATGATGCCAAGAAATAAGCTAAATTTGTAAAATCCTCGTCTTTTTTAAACCAAAATCTGACACTATTATCACGTTCAACTATTTCCAAGGCTACCAAAGAAGTACTTTTTATTTCGTAAATACTCAGAAAATGCCCCTATCTAGTCATAATCTAACGAACCTTTATCAATCAAAGGAGCTTGCCAGTTCACACACTGCCTTCAAAACAAGCGCAGCGTCTAACTATCCAATTTCCTCTTTAACGTCAATTCGAAACGCAGCCGACGCATTGTGCAGGAGCCAGTCTCTTTGGACGTTCAGCTTTCTAAAGCCAATATTTCAATGCCATTGCAGTGATGTGTTACCTAAAAACTAGGCCCAGCTTTATTTTAATGATCTGTTAGTCCCCGCGAACCTTGTTTGCCGTTTTCGACTGCCGTGCTTCAGGTAAACTTTTCTTGCAAGATTCTTGAATTCGGGACTACCCCGAATACCCCAAATGAGGTCTCTTGCCCTCTTAGCGCTGCTTTTTAAATCGACAATCTTATCTAAATACAACCCTTCCAGTTCTGCTTCATGCGTATTTTTTTGATCTAAGCCAGCTAAGATTGGCAAGCGTTTAGTAGTCCACTGAAGATACGGGTCCTGCTCGACGCTTTGTTTCGTTACCGAGTAGATCCTCGGCAGGTTAATTCCAGTAACTCCACTTTGCATTTGCACCTGGCTGATGTGAATGCCGGGCTCATAGTCCACAAATAGTTCGGCTAACAATGGAGAAGTTTTCTGCCAGGGTTGCCATAAATTATAAGATGCAAAAGACATGATCATTGCGCGCATTCTAAAGTTTATCCAGCCTTTATCCCTTAAAAATAGTATGCATGCATCCAAAAAAGGAAACCCAGTCTGACCTAAAATCCATTTTTCAATGATTTCATCATTATGAGATTCTCTTAGATCATCACACATTGGATGCATAGACCGAAACTCTAGCTCTGGTTCGGTTTCAAGTTTCTGTACAAAATGGCAATGCCAATAAAGTCGTTTTTTAAAACTATTTAGGTCCGATTTAAAGGGAGACCTAGGGACAGACTTCTCCAACTTTTGAAAAACAGTTCTCATAGAAATCGATCCAAAAGCAAGATGGGGAGATAATCGAGAGCAAGCTTGCTCTGCGTCATTAGGATTCGACATTTTCGTTTTATATCCGTCGCATCGGCTATTAAGGAAGGTGTCTAATAACAATGCAGCGTTTTTACTTCCCCCTTCTTGAATATTAGGATAGCGAGAGAACTTTGCTTTATTGAGATCAAGCAAATCGTCCACTCCGATAAGGCAGGATGATTTAAGATCTACGTCTTCGCTAGCCATCGGGTTTGTAAGGATAGGCTCACGCATTTGCCTTTC
>CAJWLI010000142.1 GCA_913043075.1 uncultured Gammaproteobacteria bacterium | reverse complement strand
AACTTGGTAGGATTCTAGTTCGAAAGGTTTCGAAGGTTTCAAATTCATCGCCTTCAACGACCGTTGTCGGAAAAAACTGAAACATTTGTGGGAGTGGGTTCAATGATCAACAGGGATTGGCTAGGACTAATTAAAGAGGAGATAGTCGACCCCGAGCGGGAGATTTGTGATCCCCATCATCATCTGTGGCATAGAAATGGATCGAAGTATTTGTTGGAAGAATTTCTTCTCGATATCCAATCGGGACATAATATAACAAGCACGGTCTATGTTGAATGTGAGTCCATGTATAGTAAGGATTTAGCTAAGGGGCTTGCTCCTGTTGGGGAAACTGAATTTGTGCAAGGTGTCGCAGCAATGAGCGCTTCAGGTGGGTTCGGAGACTGCAGAGTAGCAAAGGGAATAGTCGGTTTCGCTGACTTAAGTTTAGGAAGCGCTGTTCAGACCGTACTAGAATCTCATGTTGATGCAGCTTCAAAAAGGTTTAAAGGTATTCGGCACGCGACTGGATGGCATGAGAGTCCAAGGATAAAAAATTCACACTCGAACCCAAAAAAAGGTGAGATGCTAACTGACCCATTTTTAGAGGGTTTCGCTATCTTGGGAGGGCTCAACTTAAGCTTTGATGCCTGGTGTTATCATGAACAAATACCGGAAATTGTTCAATTAGCCAGTATTTATCCCGAGACCAAAATTGTCCTTGATCATTTTGGGGGGCCGCTTGGAGTCGGGCCGTATGAGGGGAAAGGAGATCAAGTGTTCGGAAATTGGAAAGAAGCAATTTCTGAACTTGCTCCTTCAAACAACGTTTACTTCAAGCTTGGCGGGATTAATATGAAAGTGAACGGGTACGATTGGCATAAGCAAGCTTATCCGGCCACCTCCGACCAATTAGTTGATTTGACCGGACGATACTATGAATTTTGTATTGACCTATTCGGTACCAAGAGGTGTATGTTTGAGAGTAACTTTCCTGTAGATAAGGTTTCCGTTTCCTATCATATTCTTTGGAATGCGTTTAAAAAGCTGAGTAGGCAGCTTACCGAAGAAGAAAAAAAGGATCTCTTCTATCAGACTGCAGCAACTGTTTACAATCTTGACTAGAAAACTTAGTTCGCGCTCCCTAGATTTTTTAGAAAAAGCTATTAAAAGTGCGTTGAACAGGGTGGCTCGGCGTATAAATGAAGAGGTTTTTTAATCCGTTTCGTGAATTTATGATCCATCGTAAGTATGTCTCTTACTAGAAGAAAGTTGCTGCTTAACATTGTATCCGGCTTTAGTGTCGTTGGCTTGATTGCGCTTTTTTTTCCTTTCTTGAAAGGAATCGTTCCAACGCTGAAAAAAAAAGAAGGGAAGGAAATAGATGTCTCTGCACTGAGAGATGGGGAGGCAAAGACTGTTCGTTGGAAGGGCAAGAATGTCTTGATTGTGAAACGAAATCCAGACTCTATAAGCAAACACTCAGGCCAATTAAAACGTTTAATTGACCCCTTTTCTCGAAATTCGTCGCAGCCTGAGTTCGCTAGGGGCCATGGACGATCAGATCGAGATAGCTATTTGGTCGTCTATTCGTTTTGCACGCTTCTGAGTTGCGAATTGAAAAGACTTCAAATCGAAACGGAGAATGGCGATGTTTTCGCGGGATTTTTCTGTCCTTGTGATGGGAGCCGCTATGATACATCGGGGAGAGTAATTGCTGGCTCTGCTGCAAAGTACAACCTCAGTATCCCGAACTACGAACACGTAGCTGAAAGTCGCATTCGTTTAACTGGAGTTTAGATAAAAGAATAGATGGAAGAAAAAATGTTAAACTCTGCGTATGCTTAGTTGGGTTAACAATTTTTGATAGGCTAGCTCAAAATGAAGCGATTATCTATGGTTCATCACAGCATAGGCGGCAAGACGAAGGAGATGGCCAGCCTTTTAACCGATATGCTTTTGAATGAGGATCGGTTAATAGAATTTAGATCCTTTTCGGCGTTCGAGGCTAAGGCGAGTGATATTCTTCAATCAGACGGGATAATTTTTGGTACTCCAGCTAACTTTGGCTATATGTCTGGAGCTTTAAAAGATTTTTTTGACCGAAGCTATTACGAGCTTGAAGGAAAAGTGGAAGCCGTTCCTTATGCAATCTTCGTTTCGGCTAGTACTGACGGTACTGGTGCGGTAGAATCCGTCCGGCAAATTTGCAGGGGGCTGAATCTCAAGGAGGTTCAAGAGCCGCTGGTTTTGACAAAAAAATTATCCGAGTCCGACCAGAATCGCCTGCGAGATTTTGGGATGACCATGGCTGTTGGCATCGACGCGGGCATATTTTAGCTAACTTATGTTTTTTTGTAATACATCTCTTTTATGAATAGACATGGCCTATTTAAATCCAACCTCAAGCTGCCAAGGCTGTGCACGGAACGGCTAATTTGTCGGCTGTTAGAGCCCCATGAAGCACCTTTGATGTGCACTTTCAGGAGAGAGAACAAAACCCATTTAGAAAAGTGGGAGCCTCTTCGAAAACCGGCTTTTTTTACAGAGAGCTTCTGGCAGGCCCAGCTGCGTGTCCAGCTTCGAGATTTTCGAGAAGGCGTTAGTACAAATTTCTGTATCCTTGATAGAGACGAAGTGTCCATAGTTGGGGTATGCAATTATACTAATATCGTGAGGGGAACTTTCCAATCATGCCAGTTAGGTTACGCGGTTTCCAAGCGACATGAGGGGCAGGGGCTGATGGAAGAGGCCTTACGTCAGACAAACGACTTTGTTTTTTCAGAACTTGGCCTCCATAGAATCATGGCTGCTTATCTCCCTCATAATCACAGGAGCGGTTCTTTGTTGAGCAAGCTCGGTTTTAAAAAAGAAGGCTTTGCCGAGAGATACTTAAAGATCAATGGCGTCTGGGAAGACCACGTTCTTACTTCAAAAATCAAAGATATGTAAAGATCTGCTTAAACTATCTCTATCCTAATAACGGATCTTTTTTTGATTCTCCCGGAGATCCAAGAGAAGAAATTAACTGCATGCATTTGGAAATTATATTTCCCGATGAGTGCGTTATAGGCCTCTTTTTCCTCAATCGGATCCTCCACGATAAATGAACGAGCGGCTAGCCAAGTTTTCGGCTCCCTCCCTCTCCAGTCGCACTCGGTAATTTCAGTGACAGCATTATTTCTAATCCGTTTGATTTTTCCAGCATTTTTAGCGGAAAATACATAGAGCTGGCTATGGCCTGTCGAGGCAAACCACACAGGCGTTGCTACGGAAGCTCCAGATTTCCTGAATGTTTTTAATGACAGATAAGGCGCGTTAAGGTCCATCTCAGGTCCCTCCTTGAGACTATCGTATTTTAAATAAAAGAACTAAAAGAATTGGAGTAACTACTGCCTGTAAAAGCATGAATCTTACTAGGACTTGGGTATTTGACCAACCGAGTTTGTGTCTCACATGGTCGTGCAGGGGATATCTGATTTCAGAAAAAATACCGATTCGAAAAAACCGTAAAAGCGCAACTTTAATGAGGCCTGTTGCTCCGTTTAAGAGAACCACCAGCGCTACAACGAATATCAAAAAGGGATTGCCACTAGCAAGGACTAGAGCTCCCAGCAACAATCCTACCGGGCGTGAGCCGGAGTCGCCCATTAGTACGTTGCTAGGGAAGCTGTTGTGCCACAAGTATCCCGCTAAGCAGCCCACCATAATGAAGGCAATAATAGACCAGTCCGCGCCAACTGGATAATGCGGCACCAGAAGGTAATCAGATATTTGAAGATGTCCCACAACGCCGTACAGAATTAGGCCCAAGAAGAGAATGCCCATACTCGAGAGACTAGCCGATAAGCCATCTACGCCATCAGTACAGTTTGTCGCATTTATTGATACCCATATCAATACAGTTCCACCTAATAGATACAAACCCATCGGCAGTTGCACTGGATCTTTCAGCAAAGGTAACCAGATAGTCGAACCTTGGATATTTAACACCATCCAAGATGCAAAAAAAGCCACGCCAAAATCTAGAGCTCCTAGACGATATTCAGACCAACCATTCTCCGAATGGTCGTCCAAGAAGCCGACTGTCATGGCAATGAAAACACACGCCAAAAGACCTACAAATTCTATCCGAAAAGGGACCAGTAACAGGCTCAGAAGAATAAAAACGGGGATAAAGAAAACACCAGCTGATATTGGTTTTCCTACGCTTTGCTCAGCATCTACTGCGAAGGCGCGCCCCTTGTCCGTTGGTAAAAATTTCCAAACTTTTGGCAGGAGGCCGAAGGTGAGGAGAAATCCAAGTGCTCCTCCAAGACTTGCTAGGAATAAAAAAGAGGTGAGTAGTCTGAATGGCCCTGAAACCTCTGCAAGCAATTGTCCTAAATAGTGGAGCACAGAAATTTCCTTATTCTAGAGTGCCTAGTATAGAGCCTGCGAAAAATCATTTCACATTTAAATTAAGGAACGTTTTTGAGTTCCGAAATCCAATCTCTTGATTGAAGATAATTTTCGTAGAGATCTGACTCGGGTGAGCGTGGCTCGGGAGTCCAATTGTAAGTCCATTTTGCTAACGGAGGCATGCTCGCTAAAACCGACTCGATTCTTCTCCCAGATTGAAGGCCGTATTTAGTTCCTCTATCAATAGCGAGATTAAATTCGACATATCTTCCTCGCCGATAAAGTTGAAAATCTCTCTCTCTATCGGTGTAATTTAGTCTTGCGCGTCGGTCGAATA
>CAJWLI010000141.1 GCA_913043075.1 uncultured Gammaproteobacteria bacterium | reverse complement strand
GCTCAGCGATATACGACGGTCAGGCGAAGCGCTGGCATAGGCGATACGGACAGTTGCGACAGCAAAGTCCGAACGATCCGCAAGATTTCAATTTCCAATGCCTACCCAGATCTTGTTTGGAGGAACGCTTGTCCAGAGTACTCATACAGGCTTGTCATTGACAATGGCTCTCCGATTGAAGTTTCTGCTCAATCAACTTCTGAAATGATTCGTTACAATGTTTCTCAGGCAACTCCAGGCGAACATACATTCAGAGTGGAGGTCATGGATAATGATGGAATCATTTATATTCCTAAAAGAGATAGTGTCTTTTCGGTTTTGACTGCAGAGCAAGAGGAAGTTGTTCTTAGTGAACTTGAACAGATTGAAGACGACGTAATACTCGGGGCCAACGTGCTAGAACAAAATGGTCTTTTTGTTGCCATGATGGATATTTTTAGGGAACATTTTGTGGAAAACCCCGATGACAATGGGTTAAGACCTCTTTTAATTCAAGCTTATCAGGATCTTAAGTTGAGTAATCTTCGTGAAAGAGAGGCTAGGCTCTACAACGCGTCTCTAAATGAGGATTCCTGAAAACAAAATCAAGAACTAAGATTTGCCGTGATCAAAAAAGGAACCTCGAGATGGAAATTTTGAAAAAAAACTATGACTTGCTTGCGGTACTGCTTTTATTCTCTTTCGCTGCCTTTTTTGAGTTCAAAGAGAATTTTTCGCTTATTGAAGACGAGACCCTTTCTTACCGTCAGATTTTGAGAACCCACTTGGGCGACCCGACGATCACTGAGCCGGCGCGAGACATAGTTATTGTTTATACAGACGAGGAGTTTTATTCAGAATACGATATGTACCCGCTTAGGAGAACCGATCTAGCAAAGATGATCGATCGTCTAAAAAAAATGGGGTCAAGCGTGATTGGCGTGGATATGTTGTTAGATTTTAAGAGTGCATACGGAGAGGATCCGGTTCTAGAGAGCTCTTTGAAGAAAGCAGGAAACGTGGTTATGGTTTCGCAGGCTGAGTTTTCGGGTTCAGAATATCTTGGCCTTAACCAGCCAATTGAGAGGTTTGCTCAAGTCTCCGAAAATGGTTACTCAAATATTAGTCCAGCTAGCGTGATATCTGAAAGTATTACCAGGCTGCGAATTCACGAAGAAGTACAAAAAAAATCGGGAGCTTGGCCTTTCGCAGTCAAAGCTGTCTCTATGCATCTTGAAAATGAACCGGTTCTCGAGGACAACCAACTTTGGATAGGAACGGATACAGTGGTTCCTTTAGATCAATTTAACGAACTTTATATCGAGTACCCGCTTCTACCTGTTCAAGGAAACGACGTGGCCCGATTGCATGACATCATAGGTGTTTCAGCTTTGGACATACTTTTTTCTGATGAAGAAGAGCTTACGGACCTGGCCTTTCTCTTCAATAATAAAATTACTCTGATTGGAGAAGTCGCGGAAGTAGCGCATGACGAGTTCGAAACGCCAGTTGGAAACGTGTATGGCGTGGAGATCATAGCTAACACCATTAATACTATTTTGAACTCAGGCACGCTCGAAGCGGCGCCATTTTTTTTAGAGATTATAGTCCTGATGTGTCTTGCAGCCCTTTTTTTACTGAGCCGATTTCTAAAGAATCCTTTTTCTCGAAATGCGATTAACATTTTGATTGTCGCATCTTATGTTATTGCCTGCACAATTCTCTATGTTTACTCTGGCGTAATCTTGTCAATGAGCTATGCGTTAATTGCCTCCCTTTTCGCTATTATTGTAATCAACGCAAAATTTTATCTTTCTGAAATGGGTGAAAAAACGATGATCCGAGAGATGTTTGGTCAGTACCTTTCTCCGAAGGTTGTTGAAGAACTGGTGGACGACCCTAGTAGGGTAAGACTTGGAGGAGAGGAAAGAGAGATGACCGCCTATTTTTCAGATATCGCCGGATTCTCCTCGATATCCGAGAAGTTGACTCCATCTCAATTGGTGCAAGCGCTCAATGAATACCTGACTGAGATGTGTAATATAATAGTAAGCTATGACGGAACCGTAGATAAGTATGAGGGTGACGCAATAATCTCATTTTGGGGTGCTCCAGTTGCACAAAAGGATCACGCACGTCTTGCCTGTCACGCTAGCATAGAAATGAGCAAGCGGATAATTGAACTCGAAGACACTTGGGCTTCTGCAGGTATTCCAGAGTTAAAGGTGAGAATGGGTCTGAATTCGGGACCAATGGTAGTTGGCAATATGGGTTCTGCTCAAAGAATGAATTACACGATTATGGGAGATGCGGTTAACCTCGCAGCAAGATTAGAAGGTGCGAATAAAGCCTATGGCTCTCACATGATGATTTCTGAGAGAACATATCAAGCTTGTGAGAACCAAGTTGACGTAAGAGAACTTGACACGATAAGAGTGGTTGGGAAAAAAGAGGCGGTCACTGTTTATGAGTTGCTCGATAAGAAAAATGAGACTCCTTCCCCGATGAGTGATCTTGTCGTTCAATTCAGTGATGCGCTAATAAAATACAAGAACAGAGATTTTTTTGCGGCAAAAGAACTCTTCGATAAGTGTCTAAATATTATTTCTGCTGATGGTCCGAGTCGAGTCTACTCTGAGCGCTGTGCTCTTTATCTTGAAAGTCCGCCTCCCTTGGATTGGGATGGAGTTTTTACTTTGACAGAAAAAGGTTAACTGATGTCGGTAAAACAAGAGATAGAGACTAAGCTCGTGAAGTCCTTCAATTTAGATTATTTTGAGGTGGTTAATGAGAGCCGCTTTCACAATGTCCCAGAAGATTCTGAAACACATTTTAAAGTCGTCTTGATATCTCCTCAATTTGAAGGCTTGCGCTTGATTGCCAGGCATCGGGCTGTGAACAAAGCTTTGGCAGACGAACTCAATGGTCAGGTTCATGCTTTAGCTATACACACTTATACCGCAGAAGAGTGGTTGTCAAAGAATCAAAAGTTCCCTGATTCTCCTGTTTGTCTAGGTGGTAAGGCATCTGAGAGCACCTAATTTAATTAATAGAATCAGCCGGGTTATATTGAGAGAAGTTAATTGGTTTTAGCAGAAACAGCACCGACACAGTTTGTAATCAATCTAAAAATTGGCAAGTATCCAGTTCCAGTAAGGATCTCCAGAGCTCCCAGAAAAACCATGGTTCTCGCCCTAGATAAGCATGGAGCGCCAGAGCTTAAAGCTCCGAACAACTGTTCAGTCGCAGAAGCTGAAAGGTTTCTAGTCAAAAATCAAGATTGGTTAGCGAAACGGCTTCGACAAACGTTTCTCTTCTCAGTTAGGCAGAATAAATATGCCGATTGCGGAAAAGTAAGATTTTTAGGGAAGCTCTATAAGCTGAGATTGGTAGACTCAAAGAAAATTATCGAAGTTTCTGATAACACTCTTCTTGTCAAGCGCCCGGCTAAAGAGTGCGCGGCCCAGATTGAGCGGTTGGTTGTGAACTGGTACCGGAAAGAAATGGAATTATCTATCCCTGATAGGATTAAGCGGATTAATCGGTATTTTAGCGATCGAATCGTTCCTCAATCTGTAAAGTACAGAAAGATGAAAAGCTCTTATGGGAATTGCTCTAGCTCTGGAGTGATTACATTGAATGTTATGTTAATGAGAACTGGATATGAGATCATAGATTATGTTATCGCTCACGAGCTTTGTCATTTAAGGCGCTGGTTTCACGATGGTGAATTTTACTCGCGTTTGGACTCAGTCATGCCAGACTGGAAAATCAGAGCGGGTCGTCTAGAGAATGAATTTTAGATCATGTCAGCTAGGACGCCATAAACTTTTTCAAAAATCACCATTTGTCCTTTTTCGTTGGGATGGATTCCATCAGCTTGTAATAGCGTTTTATCCGTTAAGGTTCCCTCTATTTGGATTGGTATGTATTGCAGTTGATATTTAGATGCTAGCTTCGGGAAAATAGCACTGAATGCTGAACTGTAACGAATCCCATAGTTTGGAGGGATAATCATTCCCATGAGTACTACGCGGGTGTTTTGAGATAAAGAAGTTGAGATGATTGTTTCTAAATTTGAGGAAATATCCGAGATTGGGTATCCACGAAGCCCGTCATTCCCTCCCAGTTCTAAAATCAAGATCTTGGGTTTGAATTTTTGGAGTACGCTGTTGATCCTCGCCGCACCACCCTTTGACGTTTCTCCCGATACGCTCGCATTGATTATTGTTACATCTTCCGTATTATCTGCTAACCGTTCGCGGAGAATATTAACCCATCCTTTCGACGAATCGATACCATAAGCCGCGCTTATACTGTCTCCAAAAACTATTATGTTTTTGTTTTGGGAAAATGTTTGGTGAAAAACACTTAAAATCAAGAGAAAAAACGTGACACGTAAAATCATTGAAGCAAAGGGCCTTGAAAAAATTGTCCGATTGAATGAGACCGAGCTTACTATATTGAAAGGAATCAATTTAGATATCAAGCAATCAGAATCTTTCGCTATATTGGGTACATCGGGCTCTGGAAAAACTACCCTATTGAGCCTGTTGGCAGGACTCGATCTTCCCTCTAAAGGAGAGGTTTGGATTAAAGGGACCGAAATCACTCAGTTGAGCGAAGAGGACAGAGCCAACGTCCGCCTAAATCAGGTCGGCTTTGTTTTCCAGGGATTCCAGCTTTTGGCGAATTTGACTGCGCTAGAGAATGTAATGTTGCCATCTGAGCTAAGAGGCGATAAGAATGCGGAAGAAAGGGCACTGGCACTTTTAGATCGTGT